>JAPPQA010000123.1 GCA_028817255.1 Gammaproteobacteria bacterium
GTTTTTACACGGCCTGTTTCGCAGGAATAGCAGGATGGGAATCTTTGCCCTTCGATTGCGTAACAGCTTGGGGCAGGCGGCGGGGACGCGCAATTCGATCAGGCAAAATCTCTTGCGAAATCGCCGGCAACGGCCTGTAGCGAGGCGACGGCGGCGACAGCGGCAGTTTCTACCCGCAACAGCCGGGGGCCCAGGGTAACGGCCCGGAAGCCGGCGGCAACGGCGGCGCGCTCCTCCTCCTCGGTAAGGCCGGGCCGCGGACCGATCAGGGCGTAGATCGGCCGCCGCGGCCATGGCGAGAGCGCGGCCAAACCAGTACCGCCGGAGGGCGCAAACAAAAGCCGCACCGCGGCAGCCGGCAGGCGCCGCAACCATTGCGTCAAGGCGACAGGAGGAAACACCGTCGGCGGGCATGCCCGGCCGCAACGTTGCGCGACTTCGGCGGCAGACCACTGCCAGCGCACGGAAGTGTGCTGCGTGGCGCGCCGTATTCCCCGCGTACAAAGTAGCGGCGCAACCGAACAGACGCCGAGTTCGGTTAACTGCCCTATCGCCCAGTCCATCCTGGCTCTCTCGAAAATGCCCTGACCGATATGGATCTCGGGACAGACCCCCGCGGAACGCGCTGCGCCGCCGGACCTGGCGCCAGCTGCGAGCCGTCGAACCACCAGCAGGCGCCTCTATCTCCCGGCGGCCCGCTTTTCGCCCCTGCCGGAGAACAAAAGGCGATGCGGGGCGATGCGCCCGTCGTCCAGTATCCGGCCCATACCGAGGAAGCGATCCCGGCAATCATAAAGCCGGACCAGACCCTCCGTGGGGGAGTTGGGCACCAGCACTGCCTGTCCCTGGCGCAGGTACCAGATCAGGCTGCTCTGGTCCAAAGAGACGGCAGGGTACGCAGCCACCGCCCGATCCAATTTCAGCAGCAATGGGTCCAGGGCCTGCGCCCCCTTGCCCTCCAGTTCCCGCAACCGTTGCAAAGACACCATCTGCTCCTCGCGGAAGGGCCCAGCCTCCAGGCGGCGCAAGGCGCACACATGGCCGCCGCAGCCCAGGCGCTTGCCGATATCCTCAACCAAAGTGCGGATGTAGGTGCCTTTCGAGCAGCGCACCTGCAATTCCATGCCCTGCTCCTCCAGGGAAAGCAACCGCAATTCTCGGATGACGACCCGGCGCGGCGGCCGCTCTACCTCAAGTCCCTGGCGCGCCAACTGGTAGAGGCGCTTCCCCTGGTGCTTAAGCGCCGAGTACATGGGAGGGATCTGCTCGATCTCGCCACGGAAGTTCGCCAACGTCCGCTCTACATCGGCACTCCGCAGCCGGGGAACGGGGCGCTCGGCGACGAGCTCGCCGTCGCTGTCGCCGGTGGTGGTAGTCTTACCCAGCCGGCAAGCGACCCGGTACAACTTATCCGCCGCCAACAGGAAGCCGGACATCTTGGTGGCTTCGCCGAAGCAGACCGGCAACATGCCGGTAGCCACCATGTCCAGACTGCCGGTATGCCCGGCTTTGCGGGCACGGTAAATGGCCTTGACCACTTGCAGGGCGTCGTTGGAAGTAAAGCCGACCGGCTTGTCCAGAGGCAGAATGCCATGCACGTCCCGGCGGCGGTTCATTGGCGCGGTGATTGCCTTCCTCCCTCCTTGTATCGCTACCCCCCCTGGCGAATGCGAGCACGCACCATATCACGCGGCCCGTATGGCGTACACCGCAATATATGGCGGCGCCAGCCGTTACGCAATCGCAGGGAAGCAAAGCGGATCTCTTATTCCGCTATTCCCTCATTTTTCCCATCACTCCCCCTTGGAGGGGGAGAAGCGGCGGTTGCGATTTCCGTGTCCGCTGGGGGGAAGGAGGCGCCGCTATGCCCCCCACCGGCGCGACTTCGGGCTCCGCCCTCGTCTTGCCGACTCCCCCTCAAGGGGGGAGTGATGCGCGGGAATAGCGGAGTGGGAATCTTTTCCCCTCGATTGCGTAACGGCTTGATGGCGGCGGGCGGTTCTACTTGCCGGGGTTCTCTTCGCTCTCCCGCGCCTCCGGCAGGGAGTCCAGCAATTCGTTCACCCGCCGGGCGTCTTCCAGAGGGCGGTCGTAGGCGAAATACAGCTTCGGTACGCCGCGCAAAGCCAGCGCGCCGCTAAGCAACCGGCGATAATGCGCAGCTTGGCCGTTTAATTCTTCGACCAACCGTTCACGCTGCGAAGGCTCGTCAACCAAACAGGAAATATAGACCCTGGCGGTCGCCAGATCGGCGCTGACCGTCACGGCGGAGACCGTTAGCAACGCCCGCGGCGATATGGGTTCCCTTTGCAGGAGGAGGGCCAACTGCCGCTTCACCAAGGCTGCAACCCTCCGGTGGCGGCCGTATTCCGCGGGCATGGAATCAGGAGGCGGCGCGCTCCTGTACGACCCGTTCGAAGGACTCGATTCGATCGCCAACACGGATATCTTTGTATGCCTTGAGGCCGATGCCGCACTCGACGCCGGACTTGACCTCGGCCACGTCTTCCTTGAAGCGCCGCAACGACTCCAAGCTGGCTTCGAACAGGACGACATCGTCCCGCAATACCCGTATCGAGCTGCCCCGCCGCACCACCCCGCTAAGCACCAGACAACCGGCCGCCTGACCGAACCCGGAAGAACGAAACACCTCGCGCACCTCGGCGACTCCCAAGACATTATCGCGCGTCTCCGGCTCCTTCATGCCGGCCAAAATCTTCTGCACATCCTCGAGCATCTCGTATATAACGCTGTAGTAGCGCAGTTCCAAACCTTCTTCCCGGATCATCTTGCGGGCGGCGCTGTCGGCCCGAATATTGAACCCGAACAGCAGGCCGCCGCAGGTCCGGGCCAGGTTCACGTCAGACTCCGTAATCCCGCCCACGCCGCTGCCCACGACGGCGACCTTGGCCTCCTCGGTAGAGCATTTCTCCAAGGCGTCCACCAAGACCTCGGCAGTGCCCTGCATATCGGCCTTGAGCACGATGCGCAGTTCGTCCGGACTGCCGCCCTCGATCCGCGAGAACATGTCCTCTGTACGGTTGCGCGACCGCGCCTCCAGCCCCCGCTCCCGCGACTGGCTTTTGCGGCGGGCGGCAAGTTCCCGGGCTTTACGCTCGTCCGGCGCCGCGATCATGCGCTCGCCGACGCCAGGCAAACCGGAAAAGCCCAGCACGGTAGCCGGAGTGGCAGGCCCGGCCGACTCGATTTCCCGGCTCCGTTCGTCAAGCAGAGAGCGCACCCGCCCATGCTCGGAGCCGCTCAACAGATAGTCGCCCTTGCGCAGTTCTCCCTCCTGCACCAGCAACGTGGCGACCGGCCCGCGGGTACGGTCCATGTAAGACTCGATGATCGTCCCGGAAGCGGGCCCCTTCTCCACGGCCCGCAACTCCAGCAGCTCGGCTTGCAGATCCAGGGCCCGCAGCAATTTGTCCACCCCCTCGCCAGTGCTGGCGGACACGTTCACGCATATGGTGTCGCCGCCCCATTCCTCGGAGATAACCTGCTCCTTGGCAAGCTCCTGCCGCACCCGCTCCGGGTCCGCGTCTTTGCGGTCAATCTTGTTGACGGCCACCACCAGCGGCACCGAAGCGGCGCGGGCATGCTGGATCGCTTCGCGCGTTTGCGGCATAACCCCGTCGTCCGCCGCCACTACCAGCACGGCGATATCGGTGATCTGAGTGCCCCGCGCCCGCATAGCGGTAAAGGCTTCGTGCCCGGGCGTATCAAGGAAAGTGATTCTGCCGCCGTCCTCCAACCGCACGCTGTAGGCGCCGATATGTTGCGTGATTCCCCCTTTCTCGCTCGCCGCCGTGGCGGCGCTGCGAATGCGGTCGAGCAGCGAGGTCTTGCCGTGATCGACATGACCCATGACCGTAACGACAGGCGCCCGCGGACAGGGCTCGCCGGCCTGCGGCTGTACCTGCAGGATTTCCTCCTCCAGCGAATTTTCCTTGACCAATTTCGGCTTGTGACCCATTTCCTCGACAACCACGGCCGCGGTCGCCTGATCTATGGACTGATTGATCGTAACCATGGTGCCCAGGTTCATCAGCATTTTGATCACTTCCGGGACCTTGACCGCCATCCGCAAAGCCAGGTCGCTTACCGCAATACTGTCGGGGATCTCCACCTCGCGCACCACCGGGACACTGGGGCGCTGGAAGGTGTGTTGCTGCTCGGCCTGGGGGGCCACGGTCTTAAGCCACGGCTTCTTGCGGCGGCGCCCGGCCTTTTCCACGGAGATATGCAGTTCCTTGGCCTTGTCTTTGCTCTTCCCCTTCCCCGGCGCCGACGCGGCGACCTTGCGCGTTGTAGCGGCAGGAGCGGCAGGCGCCGGCGGCGGCGCGGTCCCGGCGGCAGCCCCCGCGGGCGGGGTTGCCTCGGGCGGCACTTCAGACACAGGCGCAACCTCGGGCGCCGCCTCCGTCGCGGCGGCGGGCATCTCCTCCGCTACCGCGCGGGCGGCGGCGGCGGCGGGCGCCTCCTCCGGGGGCGCCGGCGGAGATGCCGGCGGCGGCGAGACGACGGGCTGCTCCGGGACCGCAGACGCCGGCAAACCGCTTTCGGGCGCCAAAGCCTCCTCTTCCTGCCCCTTGTGCAGGCTGCCGCGCTTGGCGTAAGTGCGACTCTTGCGAAACTCCACGCTCACGGCGCGCAGACGCGCCCGCAGGCGGCCCTGGGCGCCGCCCGCGGGCACCTTGAGTTCGGAGAACTGCCGGCGGCGCAACGTAATGCGGCTCGGTTCCACCTCCGTATCTTCGTTGCCGCGGCGGTGACGCAAATGCAGCAATAGTTGCGCCTTCTCTTCCGCCGTCAGCGTCCGGCCTTCTTCCGGCGCGAAGTCCACCCCGGCCATCGCCAATTCCCGCCGCAAGCGATCCAGGGGCAATCCGATCCGTTCGGCAAAGTCCTGTATGCTTTGCTCAAGCATTGCAGACCTGCTCCTGGTCTGGCGCTTCCTCGCTGGACCCCCCCCGCGCCGTCATAATCAAACGCCCGGCGCGTTCCTCGCCCATACGCTCGAGTTCGATCAGTTCGTCCACCGACTGATCCGCAAGGTCCTGCATCGTCACTACGCCCTGGCTGGCCAGCCGGTAGGCCAAATCGCGGTCCATGCCCTCCATGGCGAGCAGATCCGCACCCGGTTTCACGTCCATCAGGCGCACTTCCTCGGCAATGGCGCGAGTCAGCAGCCAACTCTTCGCCCGGCCGCGCAATTCCCGCACCAAGGCTTCGTCGAACTCCTCGATCTCCAGGATCTCCCGCTCCGGCACGTAGGCGATCTCCTCGATCTGCGAGAAGCCTTCCTGCACCAGGATGCTCGCCACCTCTTCGCCCACTTCCAGCTGCTCGTGGAACTCGCGCTGCAGACGGCCCGTATCTTCTTCGTTCTTCTCCTTGGCTTCTTCCAAAGACATCACGTTCAAGGTCCAAGCGGTCAGTTCGCTGGCCAGTTTCACATTCTGCCCGTTACGCCCGATCGCCTGCGAAAGATTCTCTTCCTCCACAATGAGGGACATCGTCCGAGCGTCCTCGTCCACCAGTACGGAAACGATATCGGCCGGCACCATGGCATTGAGCACGTACTGCGCGGGATTCTCGTCCCACTGCACGATATCCACCCGCTCGCCAGCCAGCTCGTTGGACACGGACTGCACGCGCGAGCCTCTCATCCCGACACAGGCGCCGATGGGGTCTATGCGCGGCTCGCGCGTCCGCACCGCAATCCGCGCGCGCGCGCCGGGGGCACGGACTCCGGACACGATTTCGATCAGGCCCTCGCCGATCTCCGGCACCTCGAGCCGAAATAATTCCAGCAGCAGTTCCGTGGCGGTGCGGCTCAGCACCAACTGGGGGCCCCGAGGCTCGGAGCGCACTTCGCAAAGGTAGCAGCGCAGACGGTCGTGCGGACGCACGCTCTCCCGCGGGATCAGGTCGCTGCGCGGGATAAAGCCCTCGGCGCCGTCCATGAGGCCGACCACAACCCCGCTACGCTCTACGCTCTTGACGACGCCGTTGATCATCTCGCCCACCCGCCCCTGATACAGTTCGAATATCCGCGCCCGCTCGGCCTCGCGCACCTTCTGGATAATGACCTGGCGCGCGTACTGCGCGGAGATGCGGCCATGTTCCACTACCGGCACCGGCTCCTCCAGGTATTCTCCGACCTCGGCATCCGCCTTCCGCTCGCGCGCCTCGCTCAAGCGGATCTGACGGTCCGGGAACTCCAGCGCCCCGTCATCCTCCGCGGGGCTGTCCGCGGCGGCCTCCCCGCCGTCGTCCGCGACGACCTCCCAGCGACGAAATGCCTCGTACTCGCAGGTGGCGCGGTCCATCGCCACCCGCACGTCCACATCCTTGCGCCGTAATTTCTTGATCGCGCTGGCCAAGGCCGCCTCCACCGCCTGGAAAATGATCTCCTCGCTAACGCCCTTCTCGTTGGAGACCGACTCGATCACCCGCAACAGATCGGCTGGGTCCATTTTCATCGCGCCGCGCTCCACTCAGGCACCAGCCGCGCCCGCTCGATCAGCGCCTCGGGAATCGCGTATTCGCCAGTCTCTGTACGGATACGCAACTGCGCCTCTCCTGCCTCCTCAAGAGCGCCGGTAAATCGGCATCGTCCCGCGATCTTCTCGCGGGTGCGGATCCGCACCTGGCGGCCAACGAAACGGGCGCACTGAGCGATGGTGAAAAGAGGGCGGTCCAACCCGGGAGAGGAAACCTCCAGAGAATAGCGGTTACGGATCGGATCGTTGACGTCCAGAATGCCGCTAATCTGATCCGTCACCCGCTCGCAGTCGTTAATTGTCACGCCGCCATCGCGGCGGTCCACATAGACGCGCAACTTCGTCTCCTCGCCTTGGTTCCATCGTTCCAAGCCGAGCATTTCGTAGCCCATAGCCGTTACCGCCGGTTCCAGCAAAGCCGCTAACTTACGGTCCTGCCTGTACATTCTCTACTACCCATCCCGCGGGGCAAGGATAAAAAAATGGGCCTTCGCGCCCATTCCCCTGCCGCAATCTTCGTCCCAAAACCGGCTTTATTATACTACCGGCAACGGGCTTTTGCCAAGCGCGCCCAAGCGCGCCCGGAAATCCCCTATGTACGGGGCCCGGGATGACGCGGCAGGAACGTCATACGTTGCCGAGCCGATGCGAGCGAGTTGCGCCCTGCCCTGACAGCTCAGTTATGCTATATTGTCGGATCGCCCTGGATTGCGGGGCTTACCTGTTAAAAAGGGACCACAAGACAGCGAATGGGAGGGGCATAGTGGCAGGACGCAAGCAAAATCAGGCATCCAAAGGGGAGGCCAAGACTGCGGTGCGCCCGGCCAGGGTAGCGACGGCGCGGAAGAAACGGGCCGCCGCGGGCGCTAACAAGCGCAAGGCCGGCGGGCGCAAAGCCTATCGTCCGAAACCGAACGAGAAGTATATGAACCCGAGGCAGGTGCGGTACTTTCACGAATTGCTGACGCAGCGGCGCCGGGAATTGCTGGAAGAGGTGGACCGCACCGTGCATCACTTGCAAGGGGAGGCGACGCAATTCCCCGACCCTACCGATCGCGCGTCCCAGGAAGAGGAGTTCGCCCTGGAATTGCGTACCCGCGACCGGGAAAGACAACTTATCTACAAAATTGACGAGGCGATCCGCGAACTGGGGAACGGGGAATACGGCTATTGCCGGGAATGCGGTGCGGAGATCGGGCTCCACCGGCTGGAGGCGCGGCCGATGGCGACCCTGTGCATAGACTGCAAGCGGCTGGACGAAATCCGGGAGCGCCAATACAGGTAACCGTTCAAGTTGGACCGATTCGGAGATTGGGCCCAAGGATTGGGCAATCCCAGCCGATTTCCGGTCCGCGCCCCGACAAACTCCCTGCCCAAAACAACTTCCAGGGGGGACTCTCCCAGGGGGGGGTCCCCGACCTTCGAGCGCTTATTCCGAGCGTTGCGCCCGCTCCGAGAGGCGCGCCGCCGCCCGCCTGTTATACGCATCGTGGGCAATGCGTACATCTTCCAAGTACCACGGCAACCACTCCAGGGGCAGCGCCTGGGCGCTGTCCACCAAAGCCTTGGCCGGCCGGGGATGGAAATCCGTCAGCACCATGTTGGCGCCCGCAATCACGCCCTGCGCCGTGGCATGGAACACGTCCGGGACGCCGTCCGCGGCCGACTCTATGGTACCCACCGAGTGGGAAGGGTCTATGCACACAGGCATGCGCGTCAGGCGCTTGACCACCGGCACGTGGGCGAAGTCCGCAAGGTTGCGGTGCGGGTCCCCCAGGTTGGTCTTCATGCCGCGCAGGCAGAAGATCACCCTTCGGTTGCCTTCGCTGGCGAGGTACTCCGCCGCGTTCAGCGACTCGTTCAGCGTAATCCCGAAACCCCGCTTCAGGAGCGCTGGAAAATCACGCTGACGGCCGACGCTTTTCAGCAATTCGAAATTCTGCGTATTGCGGGTTCCGATCTGCAAAATGACGCCCGTGGGGTTCCCCGCCTCTTCCAAGGCGGTACGGATCTCGTCCAAGTGATTATCGTGGGTTATTTCCATCGCTACCGCCCGAATGCCGTACTTGCCGGCCAATTCGAATACGTAGGGCAGGCAGGCGGCGCCGTGACCCTGGAAGGAATATGGGCTGGTACGCGGCTTGTACGCGCCCATCCGCGCACAGCGCTGGCCTTGCTCGCTCAGCGCCCGCATCGTCATTTCCACGTGCTCCCGGGTGTCCACAGCGCATAGACCGGCAAAGACATGCAGGCTTTCCTGAGAGAAGTCCAGCCCGTTATAGCTGAAGGAGTGGGTACGCTCGTCGTCTTCGTGGCGCCCCAACACCCGGTACTCCCGCGACACCCGCACCACCCGCTCCACTACCGCGAAAGCCTGTAGTTCGTCTGCCGGCAGGAGGGCGGTATCGCCGATCAAATAGATTTCCGTGAGTACCTGGCGGGCGCCGATTTCGTCATGGACGCGATAACGAATGCCCTGTAACCGATCCAGGTAATTCAACAACCGGCGATAATCGTTGCTGTCCTTGCCCGTATCCGGGCGCAATATGAGGATCATTGGGTCATGCCCCCCCCAAAAGCGAACCTGGGAAGCGAAAGCGGCGATCCTAGCACAAGCGCCGCAGCCACGCGCCGCCGCTGGCGGCCCCGCAAGGCTCCCGCGCCAAGCGGCTGGCGCGGAGCCGCGGAGCCGGTCACGCAAGGGCCGGCAATTTTGCTATGATTGCGGCAACCGCCTGCGGTGCAACCCAAAGGACAGCCCAGCGCGAGGGGAAGCCTTGTGATAAGCGCAAATCGCCATCGAAAGCAGTGCAGGGCGAATAACGCCCGACGCCGGGCAAGTATGCGGTGCGGCGCCGAGGCTCTCGCACTGGCTGCCTTGCTCCTGCCGCTTGCCGCGACGGCCGCGCCGAAAATATCGGTGGCGGGGCTGTTCAAAGGGCAGGCCATCCTCGTGATTGACGGCAAGCAACATCTGCTGAAGAACGGAGACACCAGCCCGGAGGGCGTCAAACTGATCGAAGCGAACAGCAAAGAGGCCGTGCTGGAAATTGACGGCGAACGCCGCAGCTACCAACTGGGCGGCGGCATCGCCGCCACCTACAAGGACGGCCGCAATTCGGTGCGCCTCCTGCCCGACGACCGGGGCCACTATTTCGTCACCGGCAAGATCAACCAGCAACCCATCCGCTTCCTGGTGGACACGGGGGCAAGCTATATCAGCCTCAACCAGAACCAGGCCGAGCGCCTGGGAATTGATTTCCGCAAGGGGAAAGCGGGCCTGTCCTCTACCGCATCGGGAGTCGTAGAGTCCTTTCTGATCGAATTGGACCGGGTCAGCATCCAGTCCATCGAGCAACATCGCGTGGGGGCGGTCGTCAATCCCGGCGACTTCCCGAAGGAGGCGTTGCTCGGCAATTCCTTTCTGAACCAACTGCACATCAAGCGCGAAGGCAAGGTGCTCGAACTGGTGCAGCCGTAGTCCGCGGCCCGTTCCATCCTGGCGGCCCGCAACCCGCCTCAACCCGCTTGGCTACGGGCAACGGCGCCTCCCTCCAGCCGCGCCTCCGCTTGCTCCCAGGCCAGAACCAGCAGCGGCAGGTAAAAGAGGTTGCCCAACAGCGTCCAGGAGAAGAACGGCAGGGCCAGCAGGTAGCAGCGCAACAGCCCGGCCAGGGTACGCGGGTACAATTCGCCGGCCAGCCAAACTCCCAGATTGGACAGGACGAAAAACGCCAGCGCCGCCGCGAAGGCAGCCAGGAACAGCCTCCCGCGAGAGCGAGTGCCGCGCAGCAACAGGCGGCCCAGCGGTACGCCGGACAAACAGCCGACATAAACGCCGAGCATAACCCAAGGGTGGTAAAAACCGAGCCAGGCGTCGCTCACCAACAGCGCCGCCAGAGGCGTCAGCCAGGTGCCGGCGCCCGTGAGAGAGCGGCCCGCGAACAGAGCGGCGGCGCCCAGAGGCGTAAAGTTGGGGGGATGCGGTAATAAACGGCCGCACACGGCCAACAGTACCAGCCCGACGCCTACCGCTTGCAGGGGGGACGGGCGGCGCGGGAAAAAAAGGCCCCAGCCGTTCATTGCCGGCACCCCGGCGCGGGCGACGCGAACCCGGACGGGCAAATGTCGGCGGCGTTCCGCGACAAAGCCGGTGCGGACGGATCGCTCACTGGCGGCGCAACCCCAGGTACAAGCCGCGTCCCGGGACGCCGTAACCGTCCACCTCCCGATAATTGCGATTCAGCAGGTTATCCACGCGCAACAACAACTCCAAGCCCGGCGCAAGACGCCACCCCGCCGCCAAATCCAGCACTGCGTACCCCCCTAGCGCCACGTTCCCCACATCCAGCCGCCGCCCGACATAGCGCGCCGTCAGGGCGACATGACCGCCCTCCTTCACTGCCCACTGCAGCGTGCCATGGGCCTTGTGCCGGGGACGGCGCAACAACGGCTGGCGGCTGTCCCGATTATAAGCGTCAGTGCGAGTGTAGCCGCCGTCCAGCCGCAACCGCGGCGTCAATTCGAACTGCAACTGCCATTCATGGCCACCGGCGTAGGCGCGGCCGGCATTAACCAAAGCCGCGGCAGCGAAATCATATTCGATCAGGTTCGCCAACCGCTGCTCGAAGCGGGTCGCCCGCAACCGCCAGCCGCCGTGCTGCCATTCCAGCCCCCACTCCCAACCGCGGCTCCGCTCCGGCCGCAGTTGCGGATTGCCGAATGAGGGATGGTAAAGATCGGACAGGGTAGGCGCACGGTAGCCCGTGCCGACGCCGCCGTGCAGACGGATGCCGGTGGCGGCCAGGGGCCACTCGGCGTTGCCGCGCCAGTCTCCCCGGCTGCCGTAGCGTCCGTGGCGCTCGCCGCGCAGGTCGGCGCTCAGCCGCAGGTCGCGCAACGGGAAACGGTATTGCGCCCAGACGGAGTGACGCCGCAGCGAGCGCCGCAATTCGCTGCGCACCCGCTCCCGCTCCGTTTGCAGCCCCAGGTGAAATTGTTGCCGGCGCGGCAGACGCCACTCGTGCCGCCAGCCGAGGCGGGTGCGGGCGCCCAGAGAAACCCGCGTCGTGTCGTCCAGCAGGGAGTCGGCGGCCAGGGGACCGTTGTAGAAGCGGTTGCGCTGTCGCGCATAGTCCAGGCTCAAGTGTTGCCGCCAACGCTTCCCAGTAGGCGCCCACCCGGCATCCAGCCGCAACAGCCACCGGAATTTGCGATGGCGGTAATCGGGGTCGTCCACCACGGACAACAGATAGTCGTCCAAGTCGCTTTCGGTATCGGCATAACGCGCGCTCGCCTGCAGGGAGCCGCCCCCTTCCCGCAGCAAGGTACAGCGCGCCGTCAGGGCGGAATGCTCGAAACCGTCCCGCTCAGAGGCGCCGGCGGCATGCGAGGGGCCTTCGCCAACATGGCGCTGCAACCGCAGCAAACAATCCCCCTGCCCGCCGCCGCCCGCGAACTCCAGGCCGCCGCGCAGGCTGTCATAGGAACCTGCTTCCACATGGCCGCGCAGCCCGGGGGGGCGTCCGCGATAGCTGAAGATCCGAATGACCCCGCCGAGCGCCTCCGAGCCATACACCCCTCCCTGCGGGCCGCGCAGTATCTCAACCCGCTCAATGCCGTCCGTAGAGAGGTCGGCCAGATCCGCGATGCCCGTCACCGGGTCGTTCAGCGGCACCCCGTCCAACAGCACCAACACGTGATTAGAGTTGGTGCCGCGCAGGAATACGGAGGACTGACCGGCGATCCCGCCGGTGCGCACTGTGTCCGCCCCCACCGCAAGGCGCAGCAGTTCCAGGACCCGCGGCTTGCCGAGGCGGGCGATCCGTTCGGCGTCGAACACAGTAACCGAGGCGCCCGGCGCCGGGGTGCGGTGCGCGCTCACGATCAAAGGCGCCGCCCCGGCATTGACAGCCGCCAGCGCACACAGCGCGGCAACGGAACCCCACAGGGGCCGGTTCTCCCCTAACGACGGCACCGCACCCCGACCTCGGCGCTGCAATGTGGTACACTGGCCGCGACCCGGGAAGGGAGGACCGCGACATGGGAGGACCGCGACATGGCAAAAGGCGCTGACGACCAAGCGAAAGATCCCTCGGCCCCCTCGGATTTCGAGACGGCCCTGAAAGAACTGGAATCCCTGATCGAAAAAATGGAAGAGGGGCAGTTGAACCTTGACGATTCGGTGCGACATTTCGAGCAAGGGCTCAAATTAATTCGTCACTGCGAAAAGTCACTGCAACAAGCGGAACGAAAGATCCAAGTCCTGCGGGAACAGGACGACCGACCGCCCCAATTGGAACTGCTTTCCCCCGGCGACAACGAAGAAGACCCTCAGTAATGCCCTGGCGCGAGCAGGTGCAAGCCTACCGCGTCCGCGTAGAGGCCGCCCTGGATCGTTGGCTCCCCTCTCCCGCCGTCGAACCGTGTCAGCTGCACGAGGCGATGCGCTACGCAGTCCTGGGGCCGGGCAAACGGTTCCGTCCGATCCTGGTCTATGCCAGCGGCGAGGCAATGGATGCCGCCCCGACGTTGCTGGAAAGACCCGCCTGTGCCGTAGAAATGATTCATGCCTACTCCATGATACATGATGACCTGCCGGCAATGGACGACGACGACCTGCGTCGCGGCCGCCCCACCTGCCACCATGTCTATGGCGAAGCCACTGCCATCCTGGCGGGCGACGCCCTGCAGGCCCTTGCCTTCGATATTCTCACCCGCAACCTTGCGGACGATGCGGCGAACGGCCTGGTGGCGGCCCAAAGATTACGCACGGTGGAAACCCTGGCGGCGGCCAGCGGTCCCTCGGGCATGGTAGGAGGCCAGGCATTAGACCTTGCCGCCACCGGGAACCGCCTGGAACGGCGGGACTTGGAACAGATCCACCGCCGCAAGACCGGCGCGCTGATCCGTGCCAGCGTTGAGTTGGGCGCCTCATTCAGTGCCAACAGCAGCAATGGCGCGCGGCGCAAGCTGCGCCGTTTTGCCGAATGCCTGGGGCTGGCCTACCAGATTCACGACGATGTGCTGGATGTGGAAGGCAGCGCCGAAAGCCTGGGCAAGCGCAACTCCGACCGCCAGCGGCGGCAACCCACTTACGCCGCGTTACTGGGCGCCGCGGGCGCCCGGCAGGCGGCGCGGGAGCTCTGCCGGGAGGCGCTGGCTGCACTGGACGGTTTCGACAGGCGCAAGACGGCGCTGTTGCGCCGAATTGCCGCCTAC
>JAPPQA010000124.1 GCA_028817255.1 Gammaproteobacteria bacterium
GGAGGTAGGGCGCGATCCCCCGCCGCGTCGTCTCCACCTCCGGCAGCTCAGGCATCGGCTGGGCGCCTATGGGCGTTGCGCGGCGGCGGCCGGGACACCCGGCGCCCGGGCAAAGCAAGCGCCCTCATAGTCCGGGGCCGGCAGAGTTACGAATCCGGTTCTTCCACGCGCACCCGATCTGCCAATCCGAGTTCGTCCAGTATTTGCCGCAATTCTTTCGTTAAATTTCCGGCGGTGGCGGCATTGACGCGGTTGCGGAGGTCAATGCTAAGGGTCAGTTCGTCGCCCTTTCGCAATTTGGGGATTATTCTGGTGCCCAATCTGTTCCAGATTTCGGGGGGCACTTCGCCGCGCAGACGAATTGTTTTCGTGCCGCCTGCGGCGGCATCGGCAGCTCTCTCACTGTCCCCCGTTCCGACCGGAGACAACAATCCCTCGCCGGAATCGCCGGAAGGATATGGGGTCGCCGGCGGCGCTTTATCCTCCCCGGGCCTTTCCCGCAACGCCGATGCTTTCTCCTTGGTCAGCAGAAAGGCATCGGCATCGAAAGCGACTTCGGCTGGATCGAGATTCTCCGCATACCACAGCCGCTCGTAACCGCCGCCGTCCTTTGCGCCTGAGCCCAGGCCGAATTCCCCGCGCGCGACCAGTTCGGGAATTTTCCCGCGCAGGATCCGATCCGGATCTTTCAGGCGGATCAGCGATCCGTCCACAAAACTTTTGCGCAGGCCGTCCAGCGGCCCGGCGCCGGACTCGCGGAAAGCGTCCGGCCAGTTGCGTCCCAGATAACCCGCTCCCACGGACTCCTCCAGCAGGCCCTGCGACCGCAATGCCGTAACGACGCGCCCGCGTAGCGTCTCATTGGAACTGCTGTGGCCGACGCCCAGGTCAATGATCTTGAGTTCGCCCGGCTCCTGTTTCTGATACAGGACGGCGTAGCGGTAACTCGCCCACACCTCTTCCGTGGCCGCGTCTTCGGCTTCCGGGGGTTTAGACCGCAACTCATTGCGATCTTCGGGGCCCAGGGTTCTATCCTTGAACTCTTGCTTCACGCGCCTCCAGGCGAGCGACTGCTCCACTTTCCGGCGCAGTTCGCGGCCCGGTTTTTTCAGGCACCAAACCAACGCGCCCGGATAAAGGCGCGGTGACTGGCCGCGCCGAATCGTCCAATCCCGCAACCGCTCCCGCAGGCGTACGCCCTCATCCCATTCCGTTTCAGGCGAGACCACGACCAGCGTCAGTCTTGGATTGTCCCCGATCGCCGCGCTGTCTTTGGGAAACGCAGCCAGAGGAACATCCCCGCGGCCGCTGTCGAATGCTTTTTTCACCACAGTCTCCATGGCGGGTTTAATCTCGGTTTCCTCATCCAAAGAGGCGAGGCGGTCGTTGACCACTTTTTTCAAGGTCGGCTGGTAACCGATTCTGAAACCGTCGGTGCCGATCTTGCGGATAAAGTAGGATTTGTCTTCCAGCAGCAGCGCGGCATTGTCCACCGAGGCCGTGTCAACTTCCGGTTCGCCAAGGGCAAAGCGCAACTCCGGCAGGTGGGCGACTCTTTCCGCCTGGCCGCCGGAAGACTCGAAAAAGATCGTTGTCCCCACCCGGCGGTGGATGTCGCGCAACGCGCCCTGCGTGTCGGCGTCCAGTACGCGGGCGTGGGCCCGGTCGCCGGCGATGTCCGTGTCAATGGCGGCGCTCAACCGGCTCTCGCCCAACTGGCCCAGCACCACGCCGAGAAATTCGGGAACGCTCAGCGGCGCCGAGCCCAGCGTAATCAACGGCTCGTTGCGTGCCTTGTTGAAGCCATCCTGGTAAGCCCATGAAATCCACTGCGCCAGCATCGCCAGCGTACCCCGTGTGCGCTGGTATTGGGCCAGGGCCTGCCACTTGCGCTGAAATACGGCGAGGGCGGCTGGATGAAAGGGGTAGCACGCCGCAAACCGCTCGCGCAGAAAGTCCCGCGCTTTCTTTTCCTTGTTCGCGCTGTCCATCGCCGTCCACTCCGACGGCAACTCGCTACGGTGCTTGAAGCACCAGTCGGCGTAAGTTTTGGAGATTCTATTTCGCGTCCGCTCGTCGCCGATGGAATCGAACAACCGCCGGCGCACCACCTCGCCGATTTCCCCCTCGTCATTGGCGATCAAGTCCTTGGCCACCCGCTGCACCACCTTGGTGATTTTTTCCTGCCACTGCATATCGCCCTCGGTCATCTCCACCGCGCTGCGCGGCAGGCTGATGACGGCGGCGCCATGGGTGGTTGCGGTCATCGCCATCGTCAGGTTCTGGATAAAGGCATGAAACCGGTCGGCCAGTTCGGAGTGGCGATTCATAAAGTTCAGCACTTCGTCAAAGAGCACCAGCACCGGCCCGCCGGCCTCGGCAAAAACGCGCTCCAGCGCCGCGGTTCCAGGCGGCGTCTGCCGGGCATCGGCGCCAAGCGCCCGCACTCCGGCATCGCCGGCCAGTTGCCGGGCCAGGTCTATCCAGGGCGTTTCGTTTTTTTCCTGCGGGTCCCAGGCCGTCCCCACGAACACCGCTACCTTCGCCGCCGGCGCCTGCGCCAGCCCGGCATCAATCAGCAGCAGTTCCCGCACCCCGTCATTGCCGCTCACCTTGTCGCCGCTGGTGGCCAGGTGGTAGAGCGCGTTCAGCGTATGCGTCTTGCCGCCGCCGAATTGCGTCACCAGCGTCATCACCGGCGCGGTGTTGGCTGTTTGGCCCGCCAGCCGCCGCAACACCATGCCGCTATGCTTGCGCAATGCCCGCGTAAAGCAGGTGCGCGCAAAGAACTGCACCGGGTCACGGTAATCCTTCGGCGCCGTTCCCGCCACCACCTGCGCCAGATCAATGGCGAACTCGTCGGGGTTGAAAGAACGCCCCTCGCGCACTTCGGCGCGGAGGGTTACGACTTTATACCAGGGGGTCAGGGGCATGGGCGGGTTAGCGCTTGGAGGTGGAGGATGGGGCGATTATAGGGGATTTTTTGCGTCGGGGGCGGCTACGGCCGCTTTTTGCATATATCCCTGTGTTCATGCAACCACTTCTGATGACTGCCTCTGATATTGCCTTTCGGATAAAGCACCCCTCGGGGGTTGTCAACGAGTTGTTTTTTGACAAAATCTTTCTCCAATTTTCCATCGTTTGCATACAGCAAGCGCGCGCCACTGGCTTGAGCCAGGGCAATCACATGCGCGTCATTCGACTTGCATACATTTGATTTACGAATCTTTGCAGTCAAGGCATCAACTTTCTCATCAGGAACAAATTTGACAAAGCCAACACGTTCACCTTCGCTCAGCCAATTCTTGACGGATTCTTTCTCAGTAAGTTCTTCCTTTAGCAGACCACCAACGACCAGGCTGAGCTTTCTCGACTCGATCCACTCACGGAATTTGCTGGCTGCCGTTGTCGGCTTGGATACAAAAATCATGTCCCTGACGCTGTTATCGAGTATCGCGCACACTCAGAGTTTTAACCTCCTGTTCACCTCGTCCATGAAGAATTTTCGATAGCTGGCGGGGGCGTCAATTACTTGTCCCTCTTTATCCAGTTGGAGGGAATGAATTTTGACATCCAAATCGCCACGCTCGAAGAACAGAATGGAGACATCCTCCGGTTTCAATTTTGACTCGTTGTCACGAACATCCATACGCACCCGGTCGAGCAGGTAATCGCTGTGGGTTTCCACTACAAAGCGGTGGCGTCTTGCCCCGACGAGTTTGCAGAATAAACTGCCGAGAGCAGCCTGGGCGCTGGGATGCAGGTGCACTTCGGGTTGTTGCATAAGAAACATCCTGGGCACGTTTAGGCGTAGCAATTCGGTTATGATGGGAAGCACCTGATTAACGCCGTAACCGACATCAATCAAATTGCGGTATGGACCTTTCAATTTGCCTCCGGA
The DNA here is from genome assembly GCA_028817255.1 of Gammaproteobacteria bacterium. Taxonomy (NCBI): domain Bacteria; kingdom Pseudomonadati; phylum Pseudomonadota; class Gammaproteobacteria; order Candidatus Porifericomitales; family Candidatus Porifericomitaceae; genus Candidatus Porifericomes; species Candidatus Porifericomes azotivorans. Next base: position 3,902 of record JAPPQA010000124.1, read on the forward strand.
TTTCCTGATTTGCAACTGAAAAGGCTCGGTTTCTTTCTTTCCCAGCGGTCTAATCGAAATTTCGTCAAAGAGTCCCGTATCCTTGCCAAATTTTTCGAGCGCGTCCTTCAGGCGCCTCCATTCACCTTCACTCCGAAAGCGCAGATGAGCCAGATACATGGGAATGTGATCGCCTTCCGGATCTGGAGTTATACGCATTGGGTCGTAGGTTCGACGCGGCTTGGAACGAACGGGCGCGCTGGCATAGGGGCGGTGGCGCGAATAGACAGAATCAAATCGCTCAAAATTTTTCAGGATGTCACGAATTTTTTCTGCTTCTTCCTGGGTAATCTCTTTGGAAAGGGATTTCGATTTAGAAGGGTTCTCCTCAAATGCCCATATGAGGCGCCTGAATTGCCACCCCAAAGGGGCAAGTCTATCTTGCTCTTCCAGATCATCAACTGTAACTCGATGCCGAGGCCCGGTGAATTTCAATTCTTTCGGCTGCTCACTGGATACGGAAAATCGCAATATCGACTTATCCTTTTTAGAATTATCTTCTTCAACCCACATTGCCTCATGAGACAGGTGCCTTTTCACAACCACCGGCGCAGTTTTTCCCTGCTGGAAAGTCACCACAAAATCGAAGGCGCCATTTTTCGATGCAAGCTCAAAACCCGCTTCGAAGCTGTCCGCCCGGCTGCCTTTTGCGCCTCGGTGGTGGGCAATCTCGTCAAAGCTGCCGAGATCGTAGGGTTCTTCCTTGAAATCAGGAACAATCTCTCGAAACGCCACATCACACAACGCCCGAATCAACGCCAGAAACGACGTCTTCCCCGTGCTGTTGTCCCCCACCAGCAGCGTAAGCGGCGCCAGCCGCACGTCCTGCTTTTCGCGGAAGCAGCGAAAATTTTCCAGGATGATCTTGTTCATTTCCGGTTCATTTTGGCGCTGCCAGCAGAATGGCCTCCAGCAGGCGCTTCTCCTCGTTGCTGGCAGGGTATAGCGCCGCCAGCGCATTGGCAAGGCGCAGGAAGCCGGGGCCGCCTTCCTCCGTCATCCGCGCACGGAATCGCGCCCGCCGGCAGCAGCGTAAGTTCCCCGGGCCTACGGGCATAGAACTTTCCCGATCCGATCCAGTTTCGCCACCGCCTCGGGATGAATTTCTTGCGGCTCCATCTTTGCGGCAAGCAGGTAAAGGTCTTTCTTGGGAGTGGGGAACCCTATCTTCTCGAACAATGGCACGAGAAACTCATTGCTGCCTTTGATGCGCTCGAGTGAGACATGATTGCCGAAGAGCTCGGTTCCCTTGGGCACGTGCCGATGGAATGCCTCCTCAACTTCCCGGTCCAACAACGGAAAATCCAGGAAGCGCTTCATTGCCTCAAGTTGTAAAAGATAATTCTCAATTTCGTATCGTTGCCAGCGCAATACTACAAGCCCGGATTTTTTGGTTTCTTCGTCCAGTTGATCGCGGTTGTCTCCATCGAGGAGACAGAGGCCGCGCATCTGCGGGAAAGCCGCCTGCATGGCAAAAAAATGCGCCCCGGCTTCGCGTATGCTTCTGCCGCCGAGCCAGTGTACGAAAGGGCGCTTGAAAAAGCGCTGGCTGGGATGATTAAGAATCCTGGCCCATTCGCCCAGTATCTTCTCGTCCGTTTCTCCCTCTACGTAAAGGACGGCGCCGATCCCCCGGCCATGGAGCAAATCCGTAGTCGTGACACGCTTGAGCGCCTCGCGAAGGCGGTCGCGCTCGGTCCGGCTGGTAAGCGGGCGGGGCGCATCGGAAAAAAATTCGCATACCTTGGCCGGCTCGGTCGCATCCAGGATCACCTCGGAGTGCGTGGCGACGATAACCTGACTTTGGCGTTCCCGCGCCACCTTGCGGATTAACTCATATGCCTGTTTCTGCAAGATGACATGTTGGTGCGCGTCCGGCTCGTCGAGCAGGATAACCGTGGCCGGGCGGGAGTGCAGGAATGCCAGCAACAGAAGCACCTGCAGGGTGCCGCTCCCAACATTGGAAAGGTCAAGCGGACGAGCGGTGCCGGGATCCTTGTATTCGCATACGATGAATGGCCGGGCCGGCGAATAGGACGGTTCTTTCAGTTCGATGCCAAACAGATCGCGGATGTGCCCCGCGACTTGCAGCCAGTCTTCCTTCGATTCTTTTTCGGCGATTTCCCATAGCAGATTGCGCAGGATCTCCCCTGGCCGCCCCTGGCCGACCAGCAAATCCTGCATGCCGCGGTCGTGCCGTTGCTCGTCCCGCGCGATCCCCGAGAGAGGAGGAACATGAACAATCTCGAGATCCCTGGCGCCTGGCGGGGGGAATTTCTGAATGACGTCGTTTGTCAGATTTTTTGCCTTCAGCGGCCGCACGTAAATCAGCTCGGAGTTGGCATAATCGAACTCGAGACCGCATTCCCATTTTTGGCCCCTGGACCGCCCTTCCAGGACGATTTCAATCAAGCGCCGCCTGGATTGCTTGCCGCCTGTCATTATCCTTCGGTCTTCCCAAAGGAGATTCATCTCCCGCAACGGCACGGCGGTAAAATCGGTGCGGGTAATCGAGGCGCCGGAGCGCCGGTCTTTCCTTCTTCGCTGCGCCAGCCATCGCTCCAGTCCCGATTTCCAAGTCACGATTGCTTGCAGCAACGTAGATTTGCCGGCGTTATTCGGGCCGGCCAGCACAACGGCGCCCGCAAGATCGAAAGTCTGGCTGGAGAAGCGTTTGAAATTGCGGATGGTGACTCGCTCGATCATCTTTTACTTTGGCGCTGCCAGCAGAATGGCCTCCAGCAGGCGCTTCTCCTCGTTGCCGGCAGGGTATAGCGCCGCCAGCGCGTTGGCAAGGCGCAGGAAGCCGGGGCCGCGTTCCCTTTCGCCCCGGATGAGGGCGCGCAGGGCGTGGGCGCGGCCGCCGACCTGGAACAGCATGGCGGCATGGACGCGGTCCAAGGTAGTGGCCGCCGCGGATTGCAGCTCCGCTTCGTCCATCAACGGGCGCTTGCCGCCGCGCCGCTTGCGCGGCCTGATGGCAGATTCCAACTCGGGGAATAACACCGTCTGAATATTCGCCGTCGGTTCGCTTACCACCCACTCCGCCGCCTCCGCCCCGTCGTCTTCGCCGAATAGTTGTTTCGCCCGCTCGCGCACCGGCAGCAGCCGCACCACGCCCTTTTTGGTTTCGACGATGCGGCCTTCCCAGTTATCCAGTTCGATGCCCATCGGCTGCGCGAAGCGCCGCGCCAGGTCATAGGGACAACTCAGCCCTTTGCCTTTGCCGCCGCCGGCGTCGCCCTCATCCTCAGCTTCGCCCTCCGCGCCGCTTTGCTGCGCGCCGTTGCCGCTGGTGGTGGCTTGCAGCGTCCACAGAAACAGCGCCGTCAGCCGCGCATCTTCCTCCAGCGCGCCGGCGGCGCCGTTGCGGGCTTGCGCTTCGGCGGTGCCGAGGATGTTGCCGAGCGCGGTGCGGCCGACTGTCCCCCATACCCGTTCCAGGTATTCCCGCAGTTCGATCTCCCGGCCCGCGGCGGTCTCCACCCTGCGGTAGCGGCTGAAGATCTCCAGCGCCGGGCCGATGCAGGCGAAGATCAGGTCGGCGCCGTGTACGCCTTCGCTTTGCAGGCGCTCGATCCAGTCGCCGACGCGCCCCGGCAGCTCGTGCAGCACATCGGCCCAGTCGCCGATGCCGGCGGCGTCATCGCGCGGGCGGCAGATGAGGTGTACGCTGGTGGCGAGGGCAGCGGAGTCGCGGGCGCGCAGGCGCGAGCCCATTTCGGTGGCGATGGGCCAGGAGCCGGTGATGGTCCAGCCGCCGTTGATTAGACCCGACAGCAGCGCCTCCCAACCCTCGGTGGTTTTATGGGCGAATACCACTGTGCCGATGCCGTCGGATCGGAGCACGCGGCGGCCTTCGGTGAAGGCGCTGGCCATGGAGTCTTCAAAGAATTTGCGATCCTTGACTCGGCCGTCACAACGCTTGGTTTCATCCTGTACCGCCTCGCGCTCTTTGGGCGAGAGAGGGTTTGCCGGGTCAAAATGGTCGCGCAAAAGCGGGTGATCCGGCAGAGCGCGTTTGAGCCAGACCAGAAAGAAGTCGGACAAGTCGGCGTAGGGAATGGCGTCGTAGTAGGGCGGGTCGGTGAACCAGACACTGGCGGTTTCGTTGGGCAGGGGATGGTTGGTGGCGTCGGCAGGCTGAATTTGGCCGGGTTCTTGACCAATATCACCGACAGATTTAAGTGCATCGGCACTTCGTTTATAGGCGCTCAGGAATGACCCGCTTGAATCACATGGAGGCACAGATTCACAGAAGTCCCAAGCCATTCCTATTGCCTGCCGAGCCAGTAAGTGTACCGGGCATTCTGCATCTGGTTTCCACGGTGCCATCGCATTGCCCAAGTCGGCTGTCTTGTTGATTGTGATACCTAACAAGGTGCTCGTTGCCGAATCAGAGTTGGTGATGTCAACAATCAACCATCCCAATTCCACCAATGCTACCTTCTGCCGCATCGTAAAAAGATCGCCCCATTCTTTCATGCCGTAACGGTGAAGGCTGAACGCACGGCCCGCGCCTGAACCGCCGCCAGCAGGAGAGGGTTCATCCGGTACCGGACAAAGCCCCTGCCTGCCTCCGCTTTCCCATTCGTCCAACATCGCCTGCAACCGCAGCTGCGATTCGCGCACCGCCGCATAGTCAGCCTGTGTCGGCAGGCGGTAGTGGCGCCCCTGCTCACCGGGCTTGAGCGTCACCACTGCCGTCATGCGCGCGCCGCCGCTACGCTCGCCGTTTTCGTCAAACACCACATCCGCGCCGCCGCGCTGGGCGCTGAGTTGCGCCCGCACCCGTTCTACTGGCAGCACCGTGTTGCAACAAAGGCAAGTGGCGTTACCGCGCACCACCGTGCCGCCGGCCACTTCCTTGTTTCCTTTCGGCGCAAAGATCTTGAACTCCACCCGCGGCGGCGCACCCCGGGGATGCACAGCTTGCGCGTACAGCGCCCATTTACGCTTGGGTTTCTTGCATAGCCACAGCGAGCGCAGCAGCGGAATCTCCGCCCCGCATTTGGGCGACTCGCAGCGCACCGTGCGCGCCCATAGATAGGCGATGGGTTTTGCGCCGTCGGCATCGGCCGGGTAGAGATCGGCCAACTCCGCCTCGGCCCGCGCCTTGATCTCGTTGCCCGCACGGCGCAGTTCCTCGGCCAGTTCCGGCCCATGGCGCGGGATGTCCTCCAGCATCACCTTCAGAATCAGACACGCCACCGGGTTGAGGTCGCTGGCAAAGGCGTCGCAGCCCAGCCGCAGCGCCTCCAGCGGAATGCTGCCGCCGCCGGCGAAGGGGTCCACCACCAGCGGCGCATCTTCGCCGGGATGCGCGGCTTTGACCAATGCGCGGGCCGTCTTCAGATAGGCTGTAGAGGCGGCGTTGTCCCAGTTGGCGAAATCCGCAATGAAGCGCAGCAGAGCCTTTCGTAGCCCCACATCCGTCCGCAGCGTTTGCCCCCACCCTCGGGGCCGCCCCGACATCCCCAGCAGTGCCTCCCGCGCCGCCTTGCGAAACGCCGGCGGGCAACCGTCATCGCAGGGGTCCGGCAACAGCAGTGCCAGCAACAGTGCCCGCGACGAAGCCAGGGGCCGCCGCGCCCACCACAGATGCAGGGTGCTGGGATGCCCATGCCGAATGGACTTCTCCCGCACCGCATGGCGCGAAACTTCCGCAATCGGAAAGTCCACCTCAGCGAGTCGTCGGCAATGTCGGGGGATCACGCCTCCCTCACGATTTGCATCCCGCCTCCCGCATCAGCTGCTCTACCTGCTCCACTCTTGGGCGTACGCCAATCTCCGCATAGAGATCGCGCGCCAAGCCCCACAGTCTGCAAGTTTCCGCCAAGTCGCCTCGTTTTCTAGAAACGCTCCCGAGATTTCTATAGTCGGCTGCCATACCCTCCTTGTACCCCAGCTGTTTATTGATCGCCAATGCTTTTCGATACATTCTTTCTGCGCCGTCCAGAACCCCCCGGGTGGAGAACACGCTCCCGAGATTTCCGCAGACGCTTGCCATGTCCTCCTTGCACCCCAGCTCTTCATGGATCGCCAATGCTTTTCGATACATTCTTTCTGCGCCATCCAGTTCCCCCCGGATGAAGCACACGTTCCCGAGATTGGCGTAGTTGTTTGCTATGCCCTCCTTGAGCCCCAGCTTTTCATGGATTTCCAATGCTTTTCTATGCATCCTTTCTGCGCCGTCCAAGTCGCTTCGGGTAGAGAACACGTTCCCGAGATTTCCGTAGGCGTTTGCCATACTCTCCTTGTGCCCCAACTCTTCTTCAATTTCCAATACTTTTTGATACATCTTCTCTGCGCGGTCCATATCGTCTCGCTTGAAAAACACAATCCCGAGATTTCCGTAGGCGTTTGCCATGCCCTCCTTGCGTCCCAGTTTTTCATTGATCTCCAATGCTTTTCGATGCATCTTCTCTGCGCGGTCCAGATCGCCCCGGGTGGAGAACACGAGCCCAAGATTTCCGTAGGCGTTTGCCATGCCCTCCTTGCACTCCAGTTTTTCATTGATCTCCAATGCTTTTCGATACATTTCCTCCGTGCGGTCCAGATCGCCCTGGATGGAGAATACGTTCCCAAGATTACCCCAGGCGATAGCCCGATATTCATTGCTATTATTTCTGTCGCCAAGAGCGAGCACCTTTCGATAAGCGAATTCCGCTTTCTCCAAGTTGCCAATCCGACGATACAAATGGCCTAACCAGTTCCAGGCATCCGCGTTGTCGGGGTCGAGTTCGATTGCCTCCTTATATGCATGCAGTGCCTTTTGGGTATCATGGTAGAAAGCGATGGCGCCGATATGGCAAGCAGCACGGGCGGCCTCGCGTAGAGCAAGGCGTCCTTTCTTCCGGCTTTCTTCAAGGATATTCCGGAACAGTGCTTCCGCGGCCTCGGCGTGGCCTGCCTTTAATTCTGTCAGAGCCTGTTCGAATTGATCGAGATTATCAGCCGTGCGGGAGCGTTGTTGCAGGTTTGCTATGGCTTCTGTTAATGCTTTCCGGGCCTGTTTATTCTGTTCGTGGAGGGCAGCGTTTTCGGATTGAAGATGATCTATTTCAGATTCTGCTTTACCCAACATTCGCGTCGCTTCGGCATATTTATCGGCGAGATCATTCACATCAAAGGTGACACCTGGATTCGCAGTTGCAGGAGTATTCGGGCTATCTCCACTGCCTCGCCGAAATAACCGAGCAAAAAATCCAGCAATTGCCTTGCTCACTAAAGCAGTACCTAATCCGTCAAACATGCCCAAATCCCTCCTTTACTCCCCCCTTGAGGGGGAGTCGGCAAGACGAGGGCGCAAGCCCGATGTCGCGC
>JAPPQA010000125.1 GCA_028817255.1 Gammaproteobacteria bacterium
GCGCTGTATTTGCGCGGGATTCCGGCTTTCGCCGGAATGACAGAAAAAAAAGCGGGAATGGCGGAAAAAAAAAGCCGGAATGACGGGAAAAAGCCGGAATGACGGGAAAAAAAGCGGGAATGGCAGGGAAAAAAGCGGGAATGGCGGGGGAGGGTTGCGCGGCAGTGCCGATTTTGCAGGGGCCGTTGCGTATTATGGCGGTTGCCCGGTTTGTTTGCCCTGCAACGGCACCCGTTCGCCGTTCGCCAGGACCAGTTCTCCGCTGACGATTTCCTCGCTGGCATTCGGCCCCGTGCTTTCGGTGTGCACTTCCACGATTGCGTCCCCCTGGGTGCCCGTGCATGCGTAGTGGAGGTGATCGGGCCGCGGATCCGCGCCGCTTGCCCAGAACTGCAGCGTGCATTCGCGTACCGTTCCCAGATGCGTTTGCGCTGCCGGGTCCGCGCGCACCGCGAGCGTGACTTCGCTGTTTATCATGGCTTCCACCAGCAGGTAGAGTCCGACGGCCGCGGCGAACATCCCGGCGATCGCCCCGAGCAGAACTCCCTGCCATGCGCCGCGTTGCCGCTGCCCTGGCGCGGCGCGTACCGTGTTTGTGTTTGCGGGCGCTCTCATGGAGTGGGTACGGATGGTACCCGAAAAAGGGCGGGGCAGGCCAGATATGCATCCGCGGACAGGCGCGGATTCTCGCGGATTTCCCATCACTCTCCCCTGGAGGGGGAGTCGCGGCAGGGCGGCGGGGGCGCCCCGGAATTGCGCCCCCGGATGTGTTACCATAAGCGCCTCAACCGATAGCGACCCGAGCCCCTGCGCCAACCTCCGTCCCCCGATTTGCCAGTGAACGAACCTCCTATTGCCAGGCATCTCTTCGAGGTCGATCTCGAAGACGAGATGCAACGCTCCTACATGGATTACGCCATGAGCGTGATCGTCAGCCGGGCGTTGCCCGATGTCCGCGACGGCCTGAAGCCGGTGCACCGGCGCGTGCTCTACGCCATGAACGATGCCGGCATCGTCTGGAATCGGCCGCACCGCAAGTCCGCCAAGGTGGTGGGCGAGGTGGTGGGCAATTACCACCCGCACGGCGACGCTGCCGTGTACGACACCATCGTTCGCATGGCGCAGCCCTTTTCCCTGCGCCGCGTGCTGATAGACGGCCAGGGGAATTTCGGCTCCGTGGACGGGGATGCCCCGGCCGCCATGCGCTACACCGAGGTGCGCCTGACGCCCTTCGCTCACGCCTTGCTGGCCGACCTCGACAAAGGCACCGTGGACTTCGCTCCCAACTACGACAACTCCTGCGAGGAGCCCACCGTGCTGCCGGCCGCCTTCCCGCACCTGCTGGTCAACGGCGCCAGCGGCATCGCGGTGGGAATGGCCACCAATATGCCGCCGCACAACCTGTCCGAGATCGTGGCTGCGGCTACCGCCCTGATTGACGACCCGGAACTGGACTCCGATCAGCTCCTGCGGCACGTCCCGGGCCCGGATTTCCCCACCGGCGGTTTGATCAACGGCACCAGCGGCATCCGGGAGGCCTACCGTACCGGCCGCGGGCGCATCCGGTTGCGGGCCCGCACCCGGTTCGAGCAGGAAGGCGCCACCGAGCGCATCGTGGTCACCGAGTTGCCCTACCAGGTCAACAAGGCGCGCCTCCTGGAGGTCATCGCCGAGTTGGTGAAAAACAAGCGGCTTACCGGCATTCGCGGCCTGCGCGACGAATCGGACAAGGACGGGATGCGCATGGTCATCGAGCTGCGCCGCGGCGAGGTGGCGGAAGTGGTGCTGAACAACCTCTATCAGCACACGCGCCTGGAGTCCGTTTACGGGATCAATATGGTGGCGCTGGACAAGGGCCTGCCGCGGCTGCTGAACCTGCGGCAGGTCCTGGAGGCATTCCTGCGCCACCGGCGCGAGGTGGTGACGCGCCGCGCATTGCACGAACTGCGCAAGGCGCGCGCCCGGGTGCATATCCTGGAGGGGCTGGCCGTGGCGCTGGCCAACGTGGACGAGATCGTGCGGTTGCTGCGGGAGTCCCGGGATCCCGCGACTGCGCGCCAGGCCCTGCTGCAGCGCGCCTGGGAGCCGGGCCCGGTGCGCGCCCTGCTGGCGCATGCCGCGGCGGATGCCACGCGCCCGGAGGATGTCGCCGCCGATTGCGGTCTCGGCGACGACGGCTACCGGCTCTCCGAGACGCAGGCGCAAGCGATCCTGGACATGCGGCTGCAGCGTCTGACCGGCCTGGAGCAGGAAAAGATTCTCGGCGAATACAAGCAGCTGGTGGCGCAGATCGGCGACCTGCTGGATATCCTGGCGCGCCCGGAGAGGGTGTTGGGCATTATCCGCGAAGAGTTGCAGGATATCGGCAAGCGCTTCGGCGAGCCGCGCCGCACGCGCATCCTGCAGCAGGAGCAGGATCTGCGCACCGAAGACCTGATTGCCGAGGAGGATGTCGCGGTCACGTTTTCGCATGTGGGTTACGCCAAGTCCCAGCCGGTCTCTGACTACCGCGCGCAGCGGCGCGGCGGCAAGGGCCGTTCGGCCACCGGCGTTAAGCAGGAGGACTTTATAGATCAGCTTTTTATTGCCAGTACGCACGATGTGCTGCTGTGCTTCTCCAGCCTGGGGCGGGTGTACTGGCTTAAGGTGTACGAACTGCCCCAGGCCGGCCCGGGCGCCCGCGGCAAGCCGCTCGTCAACTTGCTGCCCCTGAGCAAGGGCGAGCGGATCGGCGCCGTGCTGCCGGTGCGGGAATACGCCGCCGATCGCTACCTGGTCATGGCGACGGCCGACGGCACCGTGAAGAAGGTCTCCCTGCAAGCCTTTTCCCGGCCCCGCGCCAGCGGCATCATCGCCATCGGCCTGGTCCCCGGCAATCGCCTGGTCAAGGTGGAAATGACCGACGGCGACCGGGAGTTGATGCTGTTTGGCAGCGGCGGCCGCGCGGTGCGTTTCCACGAGAACGAGATTCGCGCCACCGGCCGCACCAGCCGCGGGGTGCGGGGCATTCGCCTGCGCCAGGGCGAGCGCTTGATCTCCATGCTCATCGTGCAACCGGATACCGACGTCTTGACCGTTACCGAGAAAGGCTACGGCAAGCGCACACCCTTCGACCAGTATCCCGTCGCCGGCCACCGCGGCGGCCTCGGGGTGATCGCCATCCGCACCGGTGCGCGCAACGGCAAGGTCGTGGGTGCGCTGGCGGTGTCCCCGGGGGACGAGATCATGCTGATCAACAAAGGCGGCCGGTTGGTGCGCACCCCGGTGAAGGGCATCTCTACGCAGGGCCGCAATACCCAGGGAGTCCGCTTGATCCAACTGGCCAAGGACGAACTTGTGGCCGGGCTGGAACGCATTGTCGAGGAGCGTAACGAGAACGGGGCAGGGGAATAACCGCGCCGTGAGCGGCGGCGTCCCGGCTTCCGTTTCGTTCCGCGTATCTTTTGCTGCCGCGCCGCCATGGTTGCGGCGCCGCTGAACTTCGGCCCCGGCCCGGCGATGCTGCCCCGGCCGGTGTTGCAGCGCATCGCCGAGGAGTTGCGGGCGCCCGAAGGGTTGCCGGTGCTGGAATTGCATCATCGCGACCCTGCTTTCGCGGACCTGGCCGAACGCCTGGAGTCCCGCTTGCGCGAGCTGCTGGCGCTTCCCGCCGCCTGCCGGGTACTGTTTCTGCAGGGCGGGGCTTCGGCCCACTTTGCCCTGGCGCCGCTGAACTTTCTGCGCGGCGGCGCCTCGGCGGACTACCTGCACACCGGCTACTGGTCCGGGCGCGCCTTCGCCGAGGCGCAACGGCTGCGCCGGGCGCGCCTGGCCGCCAGCGGCCGGGGGCAGGGCTTTTGCGCTATCCCGCCCCGCGAAGAATGGCGCCTGGACCCGGAGGCCGCATACGTCTTTTGCACGGCCAACGAGACCGTCGAGGGGATCGAATTCCCGTCGCTGCCGGAAGTCGGCGCCGTCCCTCTGGTGGCGGACATGAGCTCCAATTTCCTGTCGCGTCCGGTGGCATTGCGCGGCGGCCTGGTTTTCGCGGCCGCCCAGAAAAATCTCGGTATTCCGGGGTTGAGCGTCGCAATCATAGGCGAGGGAATGTTGGACGGCAGCGCTCCTCCCGAGCTGCCCAGTTTGTGCGATTACCGGCTGCTGGCCGAGCATCGGTCGCTGTACAACACGCCTGCCACCTTCTCCTGGTATGTCGCCGTCTTGATGCTGGATTGGCTGCGGGAACAGGGGGGGCTGGCGGTTATTGCCGAGAAGAACCGCCGCAACGCCGAATTGCTGTATGCGACCATAGACGCCTCCGGGCTGTATAGCAACGAGGTCGCCGCCGATTGCCGCTCGCGCATGAACGTCGTCTTTCGCCTGCTTGTCCCTGAGCTGACCGAGTCCTTTCTGGAACGGGCCGGCCGGGAGGGCTTGCTGGGGCTCGCCGGCCACCGCAGCCGTGGCGGCCTGCGCGCCTCCCTGTACAATGCTATGCCGGAACAGGGCGTCCGCGCCCTGTGCGGGTTTATGGAGGAGTTCGAGCGCCGCCATGGTTGAGGACAAGAACGGTGCCGAGACAGCCGACGGGGCCGGCAACGGCGAGCCCGCCGAGTTGCAGCGCCTGCGCGGGCGAATAGACGCGCTGGACGGTCGGTTGCTGGCGCTCATCTGCGAGCGCGCCGAACTGGCTGCCCGTGTCGCCCGGGTCAAGCGGGAAGCCCCGGGCGACGGCAATCCGAATTGCTACCGCCCCGAGCGCGAGACCCGTGTCCTGCGCCGGGTCGTCGCCGAAAATCCCGGCCCGCTTGCCCCGGAGCGGGTGGCTGCCCTGTTTCGGGAGATCATGTCCGCCTGCCTGTCTCTGCAACAGGAATTGCGCGTCGCCTACCTGGGGCCGGAGGGCACCTATACCTACGCCGCCGCCCGCAAGCACTTCGGCCATGCCGCCGGCGTCGTTTCCTGCGCCGGCATCGATCAAGTATTCCGCGAGGTCGAAGCGGATACCTGTCAATTCGGCGTGGTGCCGGTGGAAAACTCCAGCGAGGGGGCGGTGGGATACACGCTGGATCTGCTGACCCGCTCCCCGCTGAAAGTTTGCGGCGAAGTGGAGCTGCGCATTCACCATTGCCTGTTGGCCGCCGGCGGCGCCCTGGAGGAAGTGCGCCGGGTCTGCGCCCATGACCAAGCCCTGGCCCAGTGCCGGCGGTGGCTGGACGCCCGCCTGCCCGGAGCCGGGCGCGTCCCCGTCGCCAGCAGCGCCGAGGCCGTGCAACGGGCGGCGGCCGAGCCGGGCACGGCGGCACTCGCCGGCGAAGAGGCGGGCGAACGTTACCGGCTGCAGGTCCTGGCCCGTCGCGTCGAGGACGAGCCCGACAACACCACGCGCTTCCTGGTCCTCGGCCGCGAGGCGGTCCCGCCCAGCGGCGACGACAAGACTTCCCTGCTGTTTGCGACCCACAACCGTCCCGGCGCCTTGTATCGGGCGCTGGGCTGTTTCTCCGCGCACCAGGTCAGCATGGCCCGCATCGAATCGCGCCCCTCCCGGCGGGGCATGTGGGACTACGTATTTTTCGTGGACCTGGAAGGGCACATGGAGGAATCCGCGGTGCGGGCCGCCCTGGAAAAGCTCCGCGAATGCTCCGTCATGTGCAAATGGCTGGGCTCTTATCCGCGGGCGGCGCCGTAGCCGTGGCCGGTCCCTGCGCGAGCGTCGCCGCCGCGGGCGCCCCGCGGATGCCCGCGCGCGCATCGCCGCCGCGCCCATCGCCGTGCCCATGGACGCACCTGGGGGAGTCATGAGCGGCGAGCGCCTGTTCCGGGCCGCCCCCAACATTGCCGGCCTCGCCCCCTACCGGCCCGGCGGCGACCCCGCCGCGCTCGCGCGTCGCTACGGACTGTCCGAACTGACCGCCCTGGCCTCCAACGAGAACCCGCTGGGTCCCGGCGCCAGGGCGCGCGCCGCCCTGCGCCGCCTGCCGCCGCCCGGCCGCTACCCGGACGGCGACGGCAGGCGGCTCAAGCAGGCGTTGGCAGAGCGCCACGGCGTGGCGCCGGAGCAGATCACGCTGGGCAACGGCTCCAGCGAGACGCTGGAACTGGCGATCCGTGTCCTGGCGGGGCCGGGGCTGCAGGTCGTCTATCCCCGGTATTCCTTTATCGTTTATGCGTTAGCGACACAGGCACAGGGTGCGGAGGCGGTGGCTTCCCCGGTACGGGACTGGGGCTGCGACCCCGGGGCGCTGGCGGCCGCCGTCGGCCCCCACGCTCGCTTGGTCTTGATCGCCAACCCGAACAATCCCACCGGCACCTGGCTGCCCGCCGCCGAGCTGCGCCGCCTGCTGGAGCTCCTGCCTGCGCACGTGACCGTAGTGGTGGACGAGGCATATGCCGAGTACGTGGAGGCGCCCGGGTACGCCTCCTGCATCGCTTGGACCGCCGATTTCCCGCGCCTGGCGGTTACGCGCACCTTTTCCAAGGTACACGGCCTGGCCGGCCTGCGCGTGGGGTACGCCGTTTCCCACCCGGAGTTGGCCGACCTGATGAACCGCGCCCGGCAGCCGTTCAACGTCAACGCGGCAGCCCTGGCGGCGGCGCAGGCGGCGCTGGAAGACACCGACCACATCGCGCGCAGCATTTCCCTGAACCGGGCCGGGCGCGAGCAATGGGCCGAAGCCGGCGCGCGGCTGGGACTGCGCTGTATCTCGTCCCAGGGCGACTCCCAGGGCAACTTCGTTACCCTGGACCTGGAGCGCCCCTCCGGCCCGGTCTTCGAGGCCCTGTTGCGCGCCGGTGTCCTGACGCGGCCCCTGGAGGAATACCGGATGCCGCAACATCTGCGGGTTACTATTGGCCGCGAGGAAGAAAACCGCCGCTGCATCGCCGCCCTGCAGCGGGCGCTGGAGCGCTGAGTCTGCCCTCGCGGCGGCAGCCGCATTCCCTGCGCCGCGCCTGCCGGGGGGCGCGTCAAGCCGTTACG
>JAPPQA010000126.1 GCA_028817255.1 Gammaproteobacteria bacterium
ACCGCCTTTGCGGGAACCGCTGGACAAGTCGAGGTGAATCCAGGGCGTCCCCCTGGGCACGAAGCGGCGCAGAAACCGGGCGGCCAGGATGTGGTCGGCGTCGCCGTCCGGCGCGCATTGCTTGAGATCGGCGATGTCGCTTTCCAGGGAGCGGTCGTAGTCCTCGTCCATGGGAAAGGGCCAGATACGCTCGCCGCTGTCGCGCCCGGCCGCCGCCAGCGCCGGCAGCCAGGCGTCGCGGTTGCTGAACACGCCGCTGTAGCCGGTGCCCAGCGCATAGACGCAGGCGCCGGTGAGGGTGGCGTAGTCCACGATCAGGCGCGGGCGGCTGCGCCCGGCCAGGGTCAGGGTGTCGGCGAGCACCATGCGCCCTTCGGCATCGGTGTGCACGATTTCGATGGTGGTGCCGTTTAAGGCGGTGACGACGTCGTTGGGCCGATAGGCGGCGGGGCCTATGTGGTTGACCGCCAGGGCGAGCCAGCAATCCACGGGGATGCGGGCTTGCAGGCGGGTGAGGGCCAGCAGGGTGCCCAGGGCTACGGCGCTGCCCTGCATGTCGCCGTGCATGCCGTACATGTGGCGGGCGGGCTTGAGATTGACGCCGCCGGTGTCGAAGCAGATGCCCTTGCCCACCAGGGCGACGCGGCCGGCAGCGCGGCCCCCGGCCCCGGAGCGCGTACCGCCGGGACGATAGCGCAGGCAGACAATGCCGCTGCCCGGGTCGGGCGCAGCCTGGGCCACGGCCAGGAAGGCGCCGGCCTTGCGGCGGCGCAGTTCCGAAAGGCCCAGGAAATCCAGTTGCCAGCCGTGGCGCGCGGCCAGGCGGCGCAGCCGTTGCAGGTACTGGGCGGGCGCCAGACGGTTGCCGGGCAGTATGCTGAGTTCGCGGGCGAGGGCGTTCCCTTCCGCCTCGGCGAAGCTGCGCCGGAAGCCGTCCCGGGCGCGGGCGCCGTAGAGATACAGGCGGCGCAGGCGCGGCGGCGGCGCCGGCTTGCTCTTGCAGCTGGGCAACGGCGCGGCGGCCGCCAGGGCGGCGGCGACCAGCGCCTCGGCCAGGCGCAGGGCCGCCGGCGGCTCGTAGCCGGCGACGACCAGGGCCAGGGTCTCGGGGTTGTCGTCCCGGTGCGCCGCGACCAGGCGGCGGGCCGCGCTCAGCTGCCGGAACGGCGCGGCGGCCGCGGGAATACGGCGCAGGGCCACGCGGGTGGCGCGCCCGTTGGGCAGTTCGGCCAGCCGCTGGCGGGAGGGGGGTTCGTCGTTGTCCAGGCGTGTGCCGCAACGGCGCGCCAGCGCGTGCCGGTAGCCGAATTCCGGCCACTTGCGCGGCGCGTCGGCGACGGCCAGCACGACGTGGCTATGGCGGTCCAGCACCGCCTGCGAGGGCAGGCGGACGCTCTGTTTGAGTTCGATCTCCATCGTTGGCAAGCTCCCCGAAAATATAAAAGGTATAATATTAAGGGCATTCAGGCTGGCGGCGCTACGAGGGGGCGCCGCAAATGAGGGGGAGGTCCCGCGCCATGAATCCGAAACACGATCCCGACCCGCAGGAAACCCGCGAATGGGTGGAGGCCCTGGAGGTCCTGATCGAAACCGAGGGCGCCGAGCGCGCCCACTTCCTGCTGGAGAAATTGATTGACCGGGCGCGCCGCCTGGGCGCCCACCTGCCCTACTCTCCCAATACGGCCTATCTGAACACCCTGCCGGCCGGCACGGAGGAGCGCAGCCCCGGCGACGCGGCCGTCGAGTGGCGGCTGCGCTCGCTGACCCGCTGGAACGCCATGGCCATGGTGGTCAAGGCCAATCGCAAGAACGCCGAGCTGGGCGGGCACATCGCCAGTTTCGCCTCCTCGGCCACCTTGTACGACGTGGGTTTCAATCATTTCTTCCGCGGCATCGGCGCGGACAACGGCGGCGACCTGCTGTTCGTGCAGGGGCACTCGGCGCCGGGTTTTTATGCGCGCGCCTTTCTGGAGGGGCATTTGCAAGAGGAGGACCTGGACCGTTTTCGCCAGGAAATCGGCGGCGGGCTGCCGTCCTACCCGCACCCGCGGCTGCTGCCGAATTTCTGGCATTTCCCCACGGTGTCCATGGGGCTGGGGCCGCTCATGGCCATTTATCAGGCCCGCTTCATGCGCTACCTGGAGCACCGGGGCATCACCGCGGCGGGCGACCGCAAGATCTGGGCCTTTATGGGCGACGGCGAGATGGACGAGCCGGAGGCCATGGGGGCCATCGGCCTGGCCGGGCGCGAGAAGCTGGACAACCTGCTGTTTGTAGTCAACTGCAATTTGCAGCGGCTGGACGGCCCGGTACGCGGCAACGGCAAGATCATCCAGGAGCTGGAGGCCGAGTTCCGGGGCGCCGGCTGGAACGTGATCAAGGTGATCTGGGGTTCGTACTGGGACCCGCTGCTGGCCCGCGACACCAGCGGCCTGCTTTACCAGCGCATGGAGGAGGTGGTGGACGGCGATTACCAGGCGTACAAGGCGCATGGCGGGGACTATGTGCGCCGGCATTTCTTCGGCAAGTATCCCGAGCTCAAGACCATGGTTTCGAATATGAGCGACGACGACATCTGGCGCCTGAACCGGGGCGGGCACGACCCGCACAAGGTCTATGGCGCCTACGCCGCCGCCGTGCGCCACCAGGGGCAGCCCACCGTGATCCTGGCCAAGACGGTCAAGGGCTACGGCATGGGCGAGGCCGGCGAGGGGCAGAACATAACGCACCAGCAAAAAAAGATGGGCGAAAACTCCCTGAAACAGTTCCGCGACCGCTTCAACATCCCGATCTCGGATCAGGCCCTGGGCGAGACGCCCTTCTACCGCCCGCCGGAGGACAGCGAGGAGAGCCGCTATCTGCGGCAGCGCCGCGAGGCCCTGGGCGGGCCCGTGTTCGCGCGCCGCCCGGAACCGCCGCCGCCGAAATTGCCGTCCCTGGAGCTGCACCGCCGGCTGCTGGAGGGCAGCGGCAAACGCAGCATCTCCACCACCATGGCCTTTACGCGCATCCTCGACGGACTGCTGAAGGACGAGGGCATCGGCCCATACATCGTGCCCATCATCCCCGACGAGGCCAGGACCTTCGGCATGGAGGGCTTGTTCCGCCGGCTGGGCATCTATTCCTCGGTGGGACAGCTCTACGATCCGGTGGACCACGAGCAGGTCATGTATTACCGCGAGGATCAGCAGGGGCAAATCCTCGAGGAGGGGATCACCGAGGCCGGGGCCGTTTCCTCGTGGATCGCCGCCGGCACGGCCTACAAATTCCACGGCGTCCACATGATCCCGTTCTACACCTTCTACTCCATGTTCGGCTTCCAGCGCGTCGGCGACCTGTGCTGGGCCGCCGGAGACATGCAGGCGCGGGGCTTTTTGATCGGCGGCACGGCGGGGCGCACCACGCTCAGCGGCGAGGGCCTGCAACACCAGGACGGCCACAGCCACCTGCTGGCCGCTACCATCCCCTGCTGCGTGTCTTACGACCCCACGTACAGTTACGAACTCGCGATCATTATCCAGGACGGGCTGCGGCGCATGTACGGCGCCGGGGAGAACGTCTTCTATTACATCACGGTGATGAACGAGAACTACCCGCACCCGCCGCTGCCGAAGGGGGCGGAGGAGGGCATCCTGCGGGGCATGTACCGCTTGCAGGAGGGCGCCGACCGGCCGCTGAAGGTGCAGCTGCTGGGCTCGGGCGCCATCCTGCGCGAGGTATGCGCGGCGGCGGAGTTGCTGGCCGCGGACTTCCAGGTCTCGGCGGACGTATGGAGCGTGACCAGCTTTACCGAGTTGCGGCGCGAGGGGCTGAGCGCGAGGCGCTGGAACATGATGCACCCCGGGCAACCGCCGCGCCGCTGCTGGGTGGAGGAGACGCTGGAGAACACCAGGGGGCCCGTCGTCGCCGCCAGCGATTACATGATGGCCTTCGCCGACCAGATCCGGCCGTTCCTGGACCGGCGCTACGTCACCCTGGGGACGGACGGCTTCGGGCGCAGCGGCACGCGGGCGCAGCTGCGCTCCTTCTTCGAGGTGGACCGGCACTATATTGCGGTCGCGGCGCTGAAGGCCCTGGCCGACGAGGGCGAGGTGCCGGCGAAAACGGTGGCGGAGGCGATCGCCCGCTACCGGCTGGATGCCGACAAGCCGGACCCGGCCGGTGCCTGAGACGCGCCAGCGTCGCCTCGCGCCGCGGGAGGGATCGTGGGCATAAAGGACGGGATTGTCCGGGTCCCGGATATCGGCGACTTCCAGGACGTAGAGGTCATTGAGGTGGCGGTCGCGCCGGGGCAGCGGATCGAGGCGGAGACTACGCTGATCACCCTGGAGAGCGAGAAGGCCGCGCTGGACATCCCCGCGCCGCAGGCCGGCACGGTGCGCGAGTTGTTGGTCAAGACGGGAGACCGGGTTTCGCAAGGGACTCCGATCCTGCAACTGGAGGAGGCGGAGGCCACAGCCGGGGAGGACGCAGCCGCGGAGACGCGGAGCGGGCCGGAGACGGCGACACCCCCAAAGGCGCCACCCCCGGCGCCACCCCCGGCGCCGCCGAAGACCGGGGCATCGGAAGGAGACGCGGCCGGCGGGGACGCATCCGCGACCGGCGGCGCGGCGGATGCGCCGTCCGCCCCCGCCTATGGGCGGCCGCCGCCGCTGCTGCCCAGCGGCGCGCAAACGGTGGGCGCCAGCCGCTCTTCCCGCTCCCATGCCAGCCCTTCGGTGCGCCGCTTCGCCCGGGAGTTGGGCGTGGACCTGGGGCTGGTGCGGGGCACGGGGCCGAAGGCGCGCATCCTGAAGCAGGACGTCAAGGCATTTACCCAGGCGGTGATGCGCAGCGACCGGGTCTTCGGCAACCTGGGCGGCTTCTCGCTGCCGGAGACCCCGCCGGTGGATTTCTCCCGCTTCGGTCCGGTCGAGAGCCACCCCCTGTCGCGCCTCAAGCGGCTGGCGGGACAGCACCTGCAACGCTGCTGGGTCACCGTGCCCCACGTCACCCAGTTCGATGCGGCGGACATCACGGACCTGGAGGCGTTCCGCCGCGCCCGCCTGCAAGAGGCGGAAAAGCGCGGCGTGCGGCTGACGCTGGTCAGTTTCCTGCTCAAGGCGCTGGTGGTCACCCTGAAGGAGTTCCCGGATTTCAACGCCTCGCTGAGCCCGGACCGGGAAGAGATTATCCGCAAGCGGTACTTCCACATCGGCGTCGCGGTCAATACCGACGAGGGCCTGGTCGTACCCGTGATCCGGGATGTGGATCAAAAGGGCCTGTTCGATTTGGCCGGCGAAGTGCAGGAATTGAGCGAACGGGCGCGGCAACGGCGGCTGAAAAAGCAAGACCTGGAGGGCGGTTGCTTTACGCTGTCCAGCCTGGGCGGCGTCGGCGGGGCCGGCTTCACGCCGATCGTGAACAGCCCCGAGGTCGCCATCCTCGGCGTCTCGCGCGCCGCCATGACTCCGGTCTATGCCGAAGAACGGGGAGAGTTTCTGCCGCGGCTGCTGCTGCCCATGGCCCTGTCTTACGACCACCGGGTGATTGACGGCGTCGCCGGGGCGCGCTTCGGGCGCTTCCTGTGCTCCATCCTGGGCGACATACGCCAGATCCTGCTGTGACCCCGCCGCCGTAAAGACGGAGACAGGGAGAAACGACGGCATGGCGACGGAGGCGATCACGGTGCGCGTCCCGGATATCGGCGACTTCCGGGATGTGGAGGTTATCGAGGTGCTGGTCGTGCCGGGGCAGCAGGTGGAAAAAGAGACTTCCCTGATCACCCTGGAGAGCGACAAGGCCACGCTGGACATCCCCTCTCCCGCCGCCGGCGCCGTGCAGGAATTGCTGGTGGCGGCGGGCGACCGAGTATCGGAGGGGACGCCGATCCTGAAGCTGGCGGCCACGGCGGACAAGACGGCGGACGCGACGGCGGCCACGGCGGACGCAAAACAAGAGCAAGAGCAAAAGCAGGGAGCGGCGGCGCAAGGCGGCGCGGCATCGGCAGGGGAAGGGCCGGCGCCAGCAGCGCCGCCGGGCAAAGAGGCGCCGGCGGAGAAACGTCCGCAACAGGGTCGGCAACAGGGCGCGCCGCCCTCCGCCGCCGGTCGGGACGGCGCCGAGCTGCACGCGGAAGTGCTGGTGCTGGGCGCCGGGCCGGGCGGCTACACCGCCGCCTTCCGCGCCGCCGATCTGGGCAAAAAAACGCTGCTGGTGGAGCGCTACCCGGCCCTGGGCGGCGTCTGCCTGAACGTGGGCTGCATCCCCTCCAAGGCCCTGCTGCACGCCGCCCGGGTGCTGGCTGAGGTAGAAGAAATGGCCGGGGCCGGGATTCATTTCCGGGAGCGGGAGATTCGCCCCGGCGAGTTGCGCGCCTGGACCGAGACCGTCGTGGCGAAACTGACCGGCGGCCTGAAACAGTTGGCGCGTCAGCGGCGCGTAGAAGTGTGGCAGGGCGAGGGGCGCTTCCTGGGGCCGCATACGCTTGCCGTGCGCGCGCCGGACGGCAAAGAAAGGCTGGCGTCTTTCGATCATGCCATCGTCGCCGCCGGTTCCCGCCCGGCGCGCCTGCCCGGCCAGCCGGCCGACCCCCGCATCCTGGACTCCACCTCGGCACTGGCCTTGCAAGAAGTGCCGGCCACCCTGTTGGTGGCGGGCGGCGGGATCATCGGCCTGGAAATGGCCACCGTCTATCAGGCGCTGGGGAGCCGGGTCACCGTCGTGGAAATGGCCGACCGGCTGCTGGGCGGCTGCGACCCGGACATCGTCGCGCCATTGCAAAAACGCATCGAGCCGCGCTACGAGGCCATCCTGCTGAACAGCCGCATCGAGTCCATCGAGGCCCCGGAACGGGGGCCGCTACAGGTGCGCCTCTCCGGCGCCCGCGCGGGCAGCGAGACATTCGACGCCGTCCTGGTCGCTGCCGGGCGGCATCCCAACGGCGGGCAGCTGGATCTGGAGCGGGCCGGAGTGCGGGTGACAAAGGACGGCTTCGTCCCGGTGGACCAACAGCAGCGCACGAACGTATCCCACATCTACGCCGTCGGCGACATCGCCTCGCAACCCATGCTGGCGCACAAGGCGTCGCACGAGGGCAAGGTGGCGGCGGAGGTCGCCGCCGGACTGAAGAGCGGCTTCGAGGGCCGGGTCATCCCTTCCATCGCCTACACCGACCCGGAGGTCGCCTGGGTGGGGTTGACGGAGACCGAGGCCCGCGCCCGCGGCATCGAATACGGCAAGGGCCTGTTCCCCTGGGCCGCCAACGGGCGCTCGCTGACGCTGGGCCGCGACGAGGGCCTGACCAAGCTGCTGTTCGAGCGCGGCGGCGGCGGCGCGGATGGCGACAGCGAGGGCGGCGGCGACGGCGCGCGCGGCGGCCGCCTGCTGGGCATGGCGGCGGTAGGCCCGGCGGCGGGCGACCTGATCGCCGAGGGCGCCCTGGCCATCGAGATGGGCTGCGACGCCCGCGACCTGAGCCTTACCGTACATCCTCACCCCACCCTCTCCGAGACCGTGGCCATGGCTGCCGAGGCATTCGAGGGCACGCTCACCGATCTGTACCTCCCCCGCCGCCGCTGAAGCGCGGGGGCGCCAGGGGCGCGAGCAATCCTATGGCGAAAAACCGCAAGCCGTTACGCAATCGAAGGGAAGCAAAGCGGCTCTTTATTCCGCCATTCCCGCGCCCCCACCCCGCCATTCCCGCCCTTTACCCCGCCATTCCCGCCCTTTACCCCGTCATTCCGGCGAAAGCCGGAATCCAGCATAGAAAGCGCGCGCTTCGCGCTCCTT
>JAPPQA010000127.1 GCA_028817255.1 Gammaproteobacteria bacterium
AATAGGACATTTCTACTTTGGTTTTACAGTGCATGTACAGGATCGAGGCCGGCATACGTGCGGGCGAGGCATCGGGCCGTAAAAAAAAGGCGATGCCGGGGCATCGCCTTTTGCCGCGCGGGCGGCGACCTTGCCGTCGCCAGTTGGCGTTCACTTCTCCTGTACGCCAATCCGGCGGGGCTGCGCCGTCGGCTGCTTGCGCAGGACGATCTCCAGGACGCCGTCGCGGCTCTGGGCCTCGATGGAATCCGGATCGGAGGTCGCCGGGATGCGGAAGCGCCGATAGAACGAGCCCTGGGCGCGTTCCAGGCGCAGGCACCCGCGCTCCTCCTGCGCCTGCTCCTCGCGGCGTGCGCCCTTGAGGGTCAGTTCGTTCCCCTCCACCGTGATCTCGATGTCCTTGGGGGCGACACCGGGGACGTCGGCCCGGATCACGTAGCGGTCGGATTCCTCCCGCACATCGATCGCCGGCGCCCAGCCGTTGACGACATTGCCGTCCGCTTCGGCATTCTCCGCGGCGCCCGCCTCCGGCCAGCCGAGCCGGTTCAACTCGTTGCGAAAGCTCCGCAGAATGCTCCACGGTTCGTAGTAGTAAGTGCTCAGATTCATTTCCTACCTCCTGCCGGCCTTTGCCGACGTTTCTGCCTTTATAGATGCGGACGAGGTTGCGGATTTCAAGGGCGCTGCCGGGGCCGGGCCGCCCCCTTGGGTGTACAGTTGGGCAGGGTGACCGGACGGCGCGGGATGGCGGGGAGAAAACGTTACAGCCAGTAGGCGGAGGCGGTCATAATCTTTGCGCAGAGGCGCATCAGGCGCCTGCCGGCGGCATTCGGCGCGACTCCGCCGGCCTCCCGGGCGCTCGCGCCATGGGCCGCCTCTTCTTCGATCATCTGCTGCAGGATGACCCGGCTGGGCGCGTCGGGTGCGGGTAGCCGGCGCAGGTGGCGGCGCAGGTGGTCCAGGACCTGGCGCTCGGTCTCGGCCATGAAGCCCAGACTGCGCCGGTCGCCTCCCGCGGCGCCGACCAGCAGGCCGATGGCGAAAGAGCCGAAGTGCCAGCAGGGGCCCAGACGGCTGGGCGACGCGCCCAGGCCGTACAGCCTCTCCCGGCACCAGGCCAGGTGGTCCCGTTCCTCAGCCGCCGCCTCCCGGAACAGCTGCCGCGCCCGCCGCCCGCGGGCCGCCGCCGCCTGTCCTCGGTACAAACCCTGGGCGCAGACCTCGCCGGCGTGGTTGACTCGCATCAGCCCCTGGGAGACGCGGCGCTGCTCCGGGTCCAGCGCGGGCGCGGGAGGGTCGGCAGGGGCGGCGGCCGGGCAAGGGCGGCGGCCGTCGGCAATGCCGTACCAGCGCCTGAGCGACCGGTCCAGACGCGCGACCAAGCGATCCGGCCACGCCTCCGGGGCGCGGCCCGCGCCCGGCCCCCCGCTACGGGCGGGAATACCGTTGTTGACAGTGTCTGCCGTACTTTCTATCATCTCGCTTTGCCATGCCGTGCCCGGCGCAATCTCTGGCCGTCGCCGGGGCCGTTGCGGTTCCTGGCGCAACCGAATATAAAGACCTGATGCAAACTCTTACGAAGACCTACAGCGCCAAACCGGGAGAAATCCCCCGGCAATGGTACCTGGTGGATGCGGCGGATAAAATCCTGGGGCGCCTGGCCAGCGAAATCGCCAAACGGCTGCAGGGCAAGCACAAGCCGGGCTATACGCCGCACGTGGATTCCGGCGACTACATCGTGATCGTCAATGCGGAGCGGGTGCAGGTGAGCGGCAACAAGCGCAAAAACAAGATCTACTACCGGCACTCCGGTTATCCGGGCGGCCTGAAGTCCGACAGTTTCGAGAGGCTGATCGAGAAGCAGCCAGATCGGGTGCTCAAGCTGGCCGTAAAGCGCATGTTGCCGAAAGGGCCGTTGGGGCGCGCCATGTTTCGGAAGCTGAAGGTGTATGTGGGGACCGCGCACCGCCACGCGGCCCAGCAGCCGACCCCGCTGGAGCTCGGATGAGTACGCCTGCCTTTTACTACGGCACCGGGCGGCGCAAGACTTCCACGGCGCGCGTGTTCCTGCGCCCCGGCCGCGGCAACTGCACGATCAACAAGAGGCCCCTGGAAGAATATTTTGGGCAGGAGATCAGCCGCATGGTCGTGCGCCAGCCCCTGGAATGCGTCGGCGTACGCGCGCAGATAGACGTGTATGCGACGGTTCGGGGCGGAGGGGTGTCCGGCCAGGCCGGTGCGATTCGCCACGGGCTGACGCGCGCGCTGGCCCGGTACAAAGAGGAGTTCTACGCGCCGCTGCGGAAGGCGGGCTTCGTGACGCGGGACGCCCGCGCCGTGGAGCGCAAGAAGGTGGGCCTGCACAAGGCGCGCAAGGCGCCCCAGTACTCCAAGCGCTGAGTTGACGCCGGCGGGTCGCCCCTGCCGGCAAACGCCCCCGGCGGCATGACGCGCCGACGGCCCTCCTCCGGGAACGCCTTGGGGGATCGTCTAACGGTAGGACAGCGGACTCTGACTCCGCCAGTGCAGGTTCGAATCCTGCTCCCCCAGCCACAAAGAAATGCCGCCGAACTGGAGCGTCTTCGGCGCCAACAGAGTCTCCATCGGCGCAATGGCTTGGCGCCGGCATCTTCCTGGGCCTTCGATACGCCATTGCATGGCGAGCAGGAAGGGCGCTTCTTCCTCCGACCCGGTGGGCTGACAGGCGGTTTGTGTCAGGTGTCCTGCGAGAGCCTGATTGTCTGAAGCGTGTCTGTAACGTACTTGGCGGCAGTTTCTTGAATTTCGTCCGCGCCGACGGATAATGGCTGCAAATATTTCGCCCATGAACGACCGGGATGAATGGTGTCCCATTGCGACCGCTGTTGATTACGCCGCCCTTTCCCGGGGTCATGGTTTCCAAATCCATCAATTTGTCTGTTCCATAAAGGCGAATACGCCTCTATCAGTAAAGACTCAGCCAGTGGAATCCAGATGTCATCTACAACGAGGAACCGGCATTTGAAGTCCGCAAGTTTGAGGTTCTCCGTTTGCTCAATCGAGTTCGCATGCTCCCTTAAGCGCTTGAAGAGAGCTTGTTTAGGGTCTGCTCCTAACCCGTAACCTCCTTTTCTCGCGCCGGCGGGAACGGCTTTCCCGACGTAAATCGGCCATGCGTATTTGTCGCCTGTGTTCCGTGCGGTTATTTTTGCATACAGCTTGAAGTCTCCAGTGTAGTAGATCGCGTAAATTCCAGCGCCAACGAAAGATTTCTCAGGTGGCAGATTCCTGATTTTTGTCTCCAACAAGGCATCCGCAACACTTTCCCCAAGATTTTTCTTATTCAGTGGATTAAAGGGCGTTGGTTGCTGTGGATGTTCGCGAGACATATTGTTCGTGTTTAAGCTATTTGCTTTGCTACGCTTCGGCCAACCGCAACAGCCAAATCGACGGGAACCGCGTTTCCAATTTGGCGCATCGCCTCAGTCCATGACCCGCTAAACAAATAATCATCAGGGAATGTCTGTACGCGGGCGCTTTCTCGGACAGTGTAATATCTATACGTTCCATCAGGGAGCGCGATCATATTCTCACCACCAGGAACCCCATGATCTCCCGCTTTTAAGGCTTTTGAAGGCGCGTCGAGCGAACTGCCGGTATGCCCCGGATACGGGCGTGCGCCATCCCGGAATTCATGATTGGCTACCGTTTCCTTTTTGTCGCGCGGGTCGGGGAGGCCGCGAAGCGCGTCTCGAACGGTTCTAGCACGCCGCTCGGCTGGAGGTATGAGGCCGTGGTCCACCTTTAAGCGCCGAATACGGGAGCGTAAACTCTCGGGCATGTTAGGGCGTGACCGCTTGGTCACTCTGTGCTCCTCCCAGTACTCGCCTGTAATCCACTGATCCCAAAGAAGCCGATCAAATGAATGTGTTGGTTTAGGGAACGACCACTCTCGATCCAGATCGGAGCGAAATCCTACGATGAAAACCCGGTGGCGGCGCTGTGGTACCCCATAGTTTACAGAGTCAAGTAAGCGATAAATAACCCGGTAGGATAAATCGCTTGCTCTACCGCTAATATGATGCCTCTCAAGATGGCCCAGGTGAGACTGCCAACTCCTGTCGGTTTTTCGTAGTAATTGAGGGTATGTAAGTTGGAGAATGATATAATTGAAATAATTCGACAAGCTTTCGCGAAGCAGCCCCTTCACGTTCTCGAAAACAAAGCACTTGGGGCGCAATTCCCGGACAGCCCGAATAGCCTCAGGAAACATATCCCGCCTATCTTGATGAGCTTTATGTTTTCCGCCGAGAGAAAACGGTTGACATGGAGGGCCGCCCGCAACCATGTCCACGTGCTCTGATAAGTCCGAGTATTCGATCTCTTGAACGTCATCAGGGAAGAGACGCCATCCCTTTGCCATTGGGTGCCCTAGCGATTGATTAAGGTGAATGGTGGAGCATGCATGTTCGTTGCTCTCGATCAATGCCTTATGATGCCACCCGGTTTGCGCTAACCCGAGTGCGAGCCCACCGGCCCCGGTAAATAATTCGACTGAAGAAAACTGTTTCATTATTCTTTCTCTAAAAACTCTTTAATATCTTTTTTAAGTGTTGCAATATCGTCAATTTGACACTCCCAGATAATCATTGCTTTCCATCCGAGTTTTTCAATCTCGTGTTTGACTTTGGCATCCCGTTCCTTATTTTTGGCGAGCTTTGGCTCCCAGAAGTGTTTCCGGGTTCTGGGCATGCGGTAGTGCCGACAGCCGTGCTGGTGCCAGAAACAACCATGGACAAAAATCACTTTCTTTCGTGGCCGGAAAACAAGGTCTGGTTTTCCGGGGATCCCTGAGACATGAAGACGATACCGGTAACCCATTCCGTAAACGAGCCACCTCACCGTGATCTCAGGTTTTGTGTCGGAGTCGCGAACGCGCGACATTCGCTCGCTTCGCTCCGACGGAGTCAGCGGATCGTAGCGAGGCATCCTTTTCTTGATTTGACGAGCATAGAGGAACGTTGAGTATCGGCTCTCTAGCCAGTTTGCTCCTGGGGTTATTCGCGGGAATGTACGCTTCGGGAAAGTATTCTTGAATCCTTTTTTATTGCGAATTGCGAATTTCCGCAATGGAGACAGGATACCATAGGAGATACTGCCGCGCTACGTTATGCATGGGTCCCGAACTCCGTGATTGCACTGAGCGGAGGGTTTTTCCCGGCAGCGAGGGCGGCGATTCGTCCCGAAATGGAGCGCAACGGCCTGGTCGCAGCAAAGGGGCCGGCCCTATCGGTTGGGCAAGGGAGGAGTTCAGCTGACTCCGCCAGTGCGGGGGCGAATCCTGCTCCCCCGGCCAGAAAGAAATGCCGGGGCAAGCCCGGCATTGTCGGAGATCCCGGGGCTTGTGCGGATTGCATCGTCACTCGGCATCCGAGCGGTGGGCTGACGGGCGGCCTGCGTCAGGTGTCCCGCGGGAACCTGATTGTCTGAAGCGCCTTACTTATTAAGTGGATTAAAGGGCGGCGGTCGCCGTGGATGTTCGCGAGACATATTGTTTCGTGTCTAACAGTCTGTGCAAAAACCCCGCGGGCATCCGGCGAATAAAGTCCATCCGCCATTCCCGCGCCCCCACCTCGCCATTCCTGCGAAACAGTCCGTGTAAAAACCATTCGTGCTTTTTGCAAAGTGGGAAAATAGTGCTCGAAATCGTATGAAATCAGGG
>JAPPQA010000128.1 GCA_028817255.1 Gammaproteobacteria bacterium
GCCGAGGTCGGCGAGGATGTCGTAGAGGTCGTAGTCCTCCATCTGCCGCAACAGTCGCACAACTGCCGCCGAGCAGCCGCCGGCGCGCAGTCTTTCCAGCAGCGCACGGCGATCCTGCGGCGCTACCCAGCGGCGGCGGAGTTCGTCCAGCGTGGGGGTTTCCTCAGTCAGGCGTTGGGCAAAGCGGCGCAGGTATTCTTCCATGGGCAGGCGCGTTTCTCTGCCGTTTTCCTCCACCAGTACATAACTGCCGATGTGGGACACATACACCTGAAAGCCTTCCGCTTCCACAAGCGACGGCGGTTCGGTCTCGCCCGTGTCGCCGGCGGCGGATTGTCTCGGCGGCGGCGTTTTTAAGTCCCGGCCGAGCAGGTCGGTGGCGTCGGTGTAGTCGTGGATGGTGAACATCAATTTGCCGCTCCCCTCGTGAATGCGCGTGCCGCGTCCGATCATCTGATACAGACTGATCGGCGAGCGGATATAGCGGAAGAAGGCAATGTTGCCGATGCATGGGACATCCACGCCTGTGCTCAGCAGGTCCACCGTGGCGGCGACGAAATGATGCCCCGATGCGTTGCGCAAATCGGGCAACTCATTGTTGCCGTCGGCGGAGGCGGTGCATTTGAAGGCGTAAGGCTCTTTGCGCGCCCGGTTGTTTTTTTGGCACCAGTCGGCGTAGAGGTTGTTCATTTCCGCGGCCACCGCATCGGCGTGCGAGTCGCGGACACAGAAGATGATGCTCTTCTGTTCCGGGCCGCCGCTTTGCAGCAGGGCGTTGAACAAGTCGGCGCACATGGCCCCGACCCGGTCGGGCAGCATGAGAGTGGCTTCGTAGCAATGGTGGTTGTAAATCTCCTCCAAGTCATCAGGGCCAAGCGGTTTGCCGGTAACCGGATGGCGCGGCTTGTGCTCCATAACTTCATCACCGGGGATTTCCCGCTGATCCAGGCTGACGCTTCCCTTGCGGATCGCGCAGGCGGCCAGATAACCGTCTTCGGTCCCCTGGACGATGCCGTATTCGTAAACCGGTTCACCGAAGTAATCCCGGTTATTGGCGGTGATTTCCCTGTCCAGCCGCCCTTCAACGCCGCGGCCGGTGACGATGCGCGGGGTAGCAGTGAGGCCGACATGCGCCGCGCCGGGGTTGCGCTTCAGCACCTCCGACCACTTGTTCCACGCCGAACGGTGGCACTCGTCAATGACGATGTGGCTGAAATGATCGGGCGGGTAGTGCTCGCTGAGGAAACTCGCATCGCCTTCTTCCGTATCCACGCCCAGGGTCTGGTAGGTGGCGATATGCACACGGGCGTTTTTGGCTGCGTTCGCGCCGTCGGCGGTGCGCTCGGCAACTGCCGCATCGCTGCCGAAGACGTTGTTGAATGCGGCGTTGGCCTGGGCGCGCAGTTCGTTGCGATCGCAGAGGAACAAGGCGCGCTTAAGTTGCCCGGCGTCGGCAATGCGCTTGAGCAGGTTCACGGCGATGAAGGTCTTGCCGGTACCGGTGGCCAGGCTGAGCAGGATGCGTTTTGCCTCACCTTGTTTTTCACTGCGCGCGATTTTTTCCAGCGCGGCGCGGATGGCGGCGTCCTGGTAGTAGCGCCGGCTTCCTTCGCCGCCGTGGTAGGGCGTCAGCAACGGTTTGGCCGCTTCGTCTTCCAGGCTGAAGTTCATGCCCGCTTCATAACGGCGGCGCAGCGCTTCCGGCTTGGGGAATTGTTCCATGGGCTTCGCCCTGCTGGTTTTGCCAGTGAAGTGGTCGTATTCCACGAACAAATGCCCGTTGCAGGAGAATACGAACGGCACATGAAACAGCGGGCGGTATTTCTTCACCTGCTCCAGCCCGCTGTCCGGCGACGCGCTTTCCGGCTTCGCCTCCAACAGCGCCACCGCCACCGGCTGGCCGCCGCCGGCGGTTTTCAGGCGCAGCAGGTAGTCGGTGCGCTTGCGCCGCCGCCTGCGCGCCGTCTTGCCGACCAGTTCGATCGCGCCGGGCGTTTGCTCGCGGCGAATGCAGTCCTCGCTCCACCCGCGCCGGTGCAGCGCAGGGTCAATCAGTTTCGCTCGGGTATCCGCTTCGCCGTAAGACATTCAGACATTCCATTCGCCGCCGCCCGGCGCAGGAAGCGCGGAGCTGGGAGTCGAGGAGCAAATTTTGCAACTCCGGCTGCAACTCCGGCAACGCCCCTTCCTGCATTATTCTATCTTTTTCGGGGCGGCCGGGCATGTAAAATTCGAACCCAGGCCCAAACATATAGAATGCTCTGATTAAACGGCGTTCGGGCCTTCCTCAGGTGTTCCGGCTTGTAAGAAAGGCAATTCCTAATGCTAGCAATATAAAACTGACGCCGATGATGCCGCCATATTCATTCAATAGCCGAATCATACGTTCGCTTGAGAGGGCAGCAATAATAATACCCAGGAAACCTAAGAAAATGGTAATGATCTTAATAATGCCTCTATTTTGAATATCGCTTGCCTGCTCTCGGATTTCTGCCCGAATTATTTCCCGGATATCTTTCCGTATATCTTCTTGCATTTTGCCGATTCGATTTACCTTATCTTCCAACCTCCCGATAGAGTCGTCCAATTTCGAGTATTCTTCGGTAACGGTCTCGAATTTCTGATCTATCTCCTTAAGGCGAGTCCCCAGAGCACTCCACGGATACCCAGAGTTGATCAGTTGTTCCAGTATGACCTCAGGGCCCTCTTTTGCGAAAGCGCGTATCCACTGAGAATCTTTCATCCCAACAGGCGCCCCTTTGCGACGCGAGCCCACATACCCACGCTGGTCTTGATAATCGCCAGAATAGATCGCATCGGGGGTCTCCCCTTCTTCCAATTTGAAGATTGTCATGCGGTAAATTTTTTCCCCGTATGTGAAACTCGCTTCTTTGCTTGAGTTATTCGTAAGAGTCCAATTCAAGGTGCCGCGATATCCGGCATCCACCTGAGTAGCTGGCGCAACGATACCTTCCCGAGACAAGTCTGTCGTAGGGCTGATCAGCGCATGAAGATCATGCCCAGGAAAAATTTTATGCACTGTCTCGCGGCTGAAATCAATATCTTCTAAAGCCGTGATGCCAACGGAATAACTCGGCGGTATTTTTATCCCTTGGTTCTTTCCAATTTTGAAAATCTTTTCCGTATTCAGAAACTCCCCCGCTTTTCCAAGCCTGAGCACATAAGAATTCGGCCGCAGGCAATTTTCATCCGCATTAGCAATAACCGTCCCGAATAGTTTTTTAATATTCTCGTCATTTAGCATCGTGGCCATATCGTTTCCTCCTTGAGTACAATAATGACGCTAAAAGATTAGGCGCTGCCCTTCAAAGCCATAGAAACGCTGCGGATTGCCCGGATATTGTAAGCATACAGAGCAGGGCAGTCAATTCGACTGTCCGGCATGTAAGCCCCAGGCAGTAATGTCCTATTGCTGTGTTTCCGGGCGGGGCCTTTCGTTGACAATACGGCATTTACGCGGCCCTCGGGCCAGGAGATGCCATGACACAGGAGATTTGGACGATGTAGTCACGGGAAATCGTCCGTCTGGCGATTCTCGAGCGGGTCGAGTCGGCAGGGCTCAGGCAGGGGCAAGCGGCGGCGGAGATGGGCGTATCCGAGCGGCGGGAGAAAGGCGCAGCGCCCACGGAATGCCCGGGGGAAATCCCTGCCGACGAAGCGGTTATCGCCGCTGGGCGAGGGCGCCCAACAAGAAAAAAACGCCGCCCAGCAAAAAAGCGAACCCGCCCGCCAGCATGAGGAGTTCCCGATTCGCGTAAAGATAGATTCCCGTGGCTGAGAGAAGGAGCGCTCCCGCTACTGCAAAAAAGGCGATCATTTTGTCAACGCGCCCGCTCCGATTGGCGAGGGCGCCCAACAAGAAAAAAACGCCGCCCAGCAGAAAAGCGAACCCGCCTGCCAGCATGACGAATTCCTGATTCACGTAAAGACAGACTCCTGCAAAACCATTGTAAATCCCATTCGCCAGGCAGCAAGCATTTCGCTCTTCGGCCCCGGTCAGCAACCGCACAGCAACCGCCCAGAGCAAAAATATATATGATACGCCCATGCCCAAGACTCCCGACGCAAGCGGCGCCATGCCCGACGAACAGGAAATCCTGCAACAGCAGATAGACGAGCTGCGCCAGGCCCTGCAGGACGAAAAACCGGAGCGCGCCCGCGCGGTGCTGGCCGCTATGCCGTCTCCCGAAATCGCCCGCCTGCTGGAAGGGCTGCCCGGAGGGGAGCGCGGCCAGGCATGGGACACGGTGCCCATGGAGCGGCAGGGGGAAATCCTTGCCGGCCTGGAGGATCACGTGCGGGCCGGACTGCTGACCGGGATGGACGCCCGGCGCATTGCCGAACTTGCGGGCACCCTGGCCACGGACGACGTGGCGGACATCCTGCAGGATCTGCCGCGGGAAGACGCCGACCGCGTCCTGCTGCTCATGGACCGACAGCCCCGGGAGCAGCTGGTCTCCGTACTCGCCTATCCCGAGGACCAGGCGGGCGGGTTGATGAACACCGACGTCATCACCGTGCGGGCCGACGTGAGCCTGGAGGCGGTGGGCCGCTATCTGCGCAAATTGCGCCAGGTCCCGGAAGGCACGGACAGCTTGATCGTGGTGGACAAGGAGCACCGTTACATGGGCCTCTTGTCCCTGGCCAGCGTATTGACCAAGGAGGCGGAGTTGAGCGTCGCCGAGTGCATGGACAGCACGGGGAGGGCGATCCCCGCCGATATGCCCGCCCGCGAAGTGGCGCGGCTCTTCACCGAGTTCGACCTGGTATCCGCGCCGGTCGTGGATGCCGGAGGCATCCTGCTCGGAAGAATCACGGTGGACGATGTGGTGGACGTCATCCACAAGCAGGCGGGCCGGGCCGTGATGAGCATGGCGGGGCTTAAGGAAGAAGAGAAGAATCTGTTCGCCCCGGTCCTGGCCAGCGCCCGCAGCCGTTTTTTCTGGCTGGGCATCAATCTGCTGACCGCCTTCCTGGCCGCCTGGGTAATAGATTGGTTCCAGACCAGCATAGAAAAGCTGGTCGCGCTGGCGGTGCTGATGCCCGTGGTGGCCAGCATGGGCGGCATTGCCGGCAGCCAGACGCTGACGGTTACCATACGCGGTCTGGCGCTGGGACACCTCGGCAGGGCGAATGCCCGGTTGCTGCTCTACAAGGAACTGGCGGTAGGGCTCCTGAACGGCCTGGCCTGGACCGTCGTCGTCGCGGCCGTCGCCAGGGCATGGTTCGGCAGCATGGAGTTGGGGCTGGTATTCGGCGCCGCTCTTTTTTTCAACCTGATCGTCGCGGCGGGGGCCGGGGTCGCGATCCCTTTCATGCTGCGGCGCTCCGGGATTGACCCGGCCATTGCCGGCGGCGTCGTGCTGACCACGGTCACCGACATCTTCGGCTTCCTGTCGTTCCTGGGGCTGGGAACGATACTGCTGCTCTGACCGGCCTGGCGCCGGGCCGCGCGGCCTACGCCGCAGGGGCTGGCCAGAGCGCGCCGGGCCCTTCTTCCGAAAGGCGAATGTTGCGCCGCAGGATGTCGCGGAATTCGTCCGGGTTCTTGATGTGCGTCATCTCGCCGCAGCGCGGGAAGAACTTGTCCTCCAGGCGCGACAGCCAGAAGCGCAGCGCGGCCGCGCGCAACACGGAGGGCAGCAGCTCGAGTTCGCGCCGGGACAGCTGCCGCTCTTCCAGGTATCCCCCCATGAGCGCAGCCGTGCTTTCCCGGTAGTCTGCCCCGGCATTGCACCAGTCGTTGAGCGCGACGGCGAGGTCGTACACAAAAGGCCAGTTGCATGCGTAGTAGAAATCGAGGATGCCGGTGAGCGTGTTCCCCCGAAACAGCACGTTGTCCCGAAACAGGTCGGCATGGATCACGCCGCTGGGCGCATCCCGGAAATCGTGCCGGTCCTGATACGTCAGCTCTTCCTGCAACAGGCGCCGGTCCCGCGCCGGCAAC
Source organism: Gammaproteobacteria bacterium (assembly GCA_028817255.1). Taxonomy (NCBI): domain Bacteria; kingdom Pseudomonadati; phylum Pseudomonadota; class Gammaproteobacteria; order Candidatus Porifericomitales; family Candidatus Porifericomitaceae; genus Candidatus Porifericomes; species Candidatus Porifericomes azotivorans. The sequence continues at coordinate 5,969 of JAPPQA010000128.1, forward strand.
ATGGGAGACACGCGGCGCCGCATTTCCCGCCACCAGGCCCGGTCCCGCTGGGGGGCGCGGCGCAAGGAGAACCCGGGGGCCTGGATATGCAGCCTGCCGAGGCAGCGCCCGACTTCGGCGCAGTGCCGGGGGCCCGGAGATTTCACGCTGGCCCCTTCCAGGCGGTGTACGATCGCGGCGGGCTTGCCGTTCAGTTCGTTCAGGTATCCTCCCCGGCGGTCGGCGACCGGGCGGGCGCTGGGTATGCCGCGTTCGGAAAAGAACGCCATCAAGTCGAGGAAGTAAGGCAATTCCGAGAGCCGCAGGGTCTCGAACAAGGTCAGCACGTACTTCCCCCGTGCGGTGCTCAGGTAGTAATTCGTATTCTCTATGCCGTCGCTGATCCCGCGCAGGGCCAGTGCCTCTCCGATGTCGTATTTTTTCAGGAACCCGGCCAGCTGGTCGAGGGAGACAGCCGTATAAACCGACATCGCAGGGGGGGCCGAAACAGCGCGGCGGGAGGAGCCGAAGGCCCGCGGACTATCGCTCCCCGGAAGGGGCGGGGAAGAGCGCGGGCGGCGGGGCGCCGGGCAGCGTCTTCACCAGCTGAACAGTACCCACTGCGGGACCTTCACATCGGCGATCGTATCTATGCGCGTGTCCATGTGGCCATCTCCATCGTCGTCCAGCAGGTAATAAGAGGGCCCCGATGCCGGGCGCACTTCAATCATGTAAAGCAGGCCGTTAACCCGGTATTCCGCCAGGGTCGCGTCTTTGCGGCGAACGATGGTGATCTCCGGTTCCAGAGGCTGGCCGCTCTGCACCGCGGGCGGCAACTCCGGGGGCTCGGGCACGGGCGCGAACTCGGTCTCCTGCGCCAGGGCCGCCGCGGACAGCATGGCCGCAGCCAGCAGGCAGGAGCCCCTCGCCGCCGCAAGAACCGACCGACCCGTTGCCTCTACCGCCAAGTGTAGGAAACCCAGCCGCAATCGTTCATAATCGCCGTTCATCTACAGATGCTCCAGTCATTGTACCTACGCGGCGCATGAAGCGGAAAACCACAACGTGGCGGAATAGCTTTCTCCCACCTCTTGAGCATACCACGGGCTGCGCCGCCGCAACAAAACCGGATGCGCCCGGGCGGGACGTCGCGCAATCGAGATGGGAAACGGCCCGCC
>JAPPQA010000129.1 GCA_028817255.1 Gammaproteobacteria bacterium
CGCGATCGACGGCGGCCGCCAGTACCACGCGATCCGCCGGATTCCGGGCCGCCTGAGAGTCCTGCACGATCGCGATCGGCCCCCAGTTCATCTCTTTGACTTCGACCTCGCAGCCGGGCCATGGCAAGTCTTGCAGACCCTCCTTCAGTTCCGGGCCAATAGGCAGCCCCCGCACAAATGGGTAATAGCCGACCAGGCCAATGACGATGCACGGCAGACGCCGCACGCCGTTGCCCGCCCGCATTAACTCACCCCGCAGGCGCAGGTCGTGACCTCGCGGGTAACGACTCGATCCGTATTTTCCAGCATCACGTGGGTAGTGCAGGGCATGCAGGGATCGAAGCTGCGCAGGGCGCGCAGGATATCAATCCCCTTGAACTGCTTTTCGTCCTGAAAATTCGACTCGATGATCGGAGTATTCAGCACCGCCCGCTCATAGGCGCCCGGCTCGCCCCAGGGGGTCCGCGGACACGCATTGATGGTGGAAGGGGTGCAGATCTGGTAATTCTCCAGCACGCCGTTATTGATTACGCACCAGTGCGCGAGAAACCCGCGGCCGGCGCCCCAAAAGCCGACGCCGATATGCCGGCCCCGCCGCGGAATCTTAAACTGCGTGGCCACCCGGGTTTCCCCTCGTTTGAGCAAATCCTGGGCCCGCACCCAGTTCTCCATGGTCACCATCATGTTGAAGGCCACCGCGTAGGCGCGTGCCCGGTTGCGCTCGAAGGCATTCCAGATCTCGGGAACCTTCCACTCCAGACGCATTTCCGGAAGCCGGTCCCCCGGCACATGTAACACCAGGCTCTTGCCGGTAGATTGAACATAGCGGCTGGCAGGCAGCTTCCGGGCCAGCGCAGAGACATACAACCGGGCATAAGCGCCCGCCTCGAACGTATGCCGGTCCCAGGTCGGCGTCGTTGACCAGCTGTAGCGTTCCTTCCAATTCTGCTGGCCAGGCCGGGGAATCGTGGTCTTGTTCCATGGATGATTGGGACTGATGGGACTGCCCAGGGGGTCGGTCTTGAAAGGGCAGTCCTCCCATTGCTCGTAATAGGAATGTTCGATGAACTCCTCCATACCGACATTGAGATCCGTCAGGCGCGTGGTCACCAGCTTGCCGCCGATAATCGCGCCCGGCGTGGACCAGCGCTTTTCCCCCCATGCGTTGCAGTTTTCATAGCTTGCGTCGTAGTAGTCCTCATGATCCCACTGGCCCAGATCCACGATGTTGACAGGCAGCTCGCCCAGTTTCCGGTACAGGGGATTGGCCTGGTACATAAAGTCGTAGATGTCGTCCCAAATGCCTATGCATTTCTTGCTGTAGTCGAAAAACGCCTTCAGCTTCAGATAGAACTCGCTCAAGGTGGTAGTCGTCACGGTGGTGGTCACTCCGCCCGGGATCACGGTCTCCGGATGCGGGTACTTGCCGCCGATCAGCACATAGGCCTCGCGGGCGACCCGCGTCATTTCAAGGGCCTCCAAGTACAGCTTGCCTGTCAACGGGTTCAGATCCGTCATGATCGCGCCGATGGTCCGGTAGCCGTGCATATCGCCATACCGGGTCTTCGCATTCTTGGCCTTTTCCCAGATTTCCGGGTTGGTATCCCGGATCAGCATCTCGGAAAAATCAGGCCCCGCGAGGATAAACAGGTGCAGCGGATTATCGTAGAGATATTCGCAGCTCAGCATCAGGTTGCGGATCACGATTCCCAAGGGCGGCGGTTTGATGCCGAGCGCCATCTCAAGCGACAGTGCCGACGTGGTGGCGTGCACGCCGCCGCAGACGCCGCAGGCCCGCGAACTGATAAAGGCCGCATCCCGGGGATCGCGGCCGCGCAAAATCACCTCGTAACCGCGAAACAAGGTGGCCATTGCGGCCGTGTCCACCACCTTGCGCTCCTGCAAGTTCACGGTGCTGTGAAAAGCCAGCGCCCCTGCCACGCGAGTGACCGGATCGAAATCCACGTCTTGAATCTGGCCGTTCTTGCGCGCGATGTCGCGCAACACCTGCTCGCGTTCCGCGACGGTCTGCGTCTCATAAGAATAAGGATCTCGCACCCCGCTCTTAAGATGCGCCCTTCCCTGCTCGTCGAATTCAATAGGTAGATTCTGAAAACACATCTTGGAATTCCTCCAGTCGTTACGAAGCGTCGGAAGCGCCGAATCCAGACCCCGCGACGCGAACGATGGCGGCAAGATTGCCGTCAACGTCCGCCAGCCCGTTCAGCAGGGAAGACAAGCCGCCGTTAATGGCCTGCATGTGTTCGGCCAGGGGTTCGGTATGATCTCGCACCTGGATCAGGGCGGCGGCCAACTGCTTCAGGTTTTGCAACGCCCCCCATAGCGCGAGGATGATGCCCACAAGATACGCCACCAGAACCAGAACGATGGCGGCAACGACGGCCAGCGTCAGATAAACCAGCAACTGCGTCACGATGCGCCTCCGCCGGCGGCGCGGGCAGCCAGCAAGCCGGCGATGCCGCCGCTGCGCTCTCGCAGGCTGTGCGCCTTCCCGACCATGTCGCCCGCTACATCAATGGTTTCGTTCAGCGCCGCGATGGCGGCGGGGTTCCCGGCGACCCCCCCTCCGCCCCCCGCC
>JAPPQA010000130.1 GCA_028817255.1 Gammaproteobacteria bacterium
CGGCGAGGCCCTCCTTGGTCGCCAAGCTGCCCTGAACCGCGGCCAGGGCCCTGGCCAGCGCCTCCGCCTGCCTGCGGTCAAAGCCCGCCTGTTCCAGATCGCGGGCGACGGCCAGCGTGTCGAATACGGCAGTTTCCGTCATGGTCGTCGTGTTTTCCATTGCAATGCCCTCCCTGGCGCTTCTGCTTCGTTCCATGCCATCGTGCACGGACGCCCGTGCACGGACGCCAAGGATATTCTGAACCCGGGCCGAAGCGCTTGTCAACGACGGGGACGGAACCGCAGCGCGAAGCTTCCAGGCCGCGCGTAGTACGCAATTTTGAGATTGACGCCATGAAAGACTATACTATTTTACAAGCACGGCTGCGGAGCTCCCTGTCGGGACTCCCGCCGAATACTACACCCGGACAACGGGCAGGATTGATCACCTGTCCGCGGGGAATAAGCGGGAACGCCAGCGTTACTTCGCGGTCGTGCTATGTCCCGGCACCTTGCCCAGTCGCTCGACTAGCAGCTTGCAATCTGCCGGGAAAGGCCAGGAAAGGCCCCGGAAAAGACTATTGCAAATGCACAATCCGCCGGCCCCGACGATTCGCGCCGCCCCCTCCCCGGGGCAGAGTTCCCCCGGCGTCGCGGACGAGCGCGCCTGCGCCGGGTCGAGAACGGTTGACCGCCTCTGCATCTAAGTGTGCCGCGCCTTGAACACCCTGGGCCGAACGCGAGTGCCGGCAGAGAGAATGGGGGCAGTCGGCTCGCATCCTTCGTCGCCGGGCGCAAACGCCTGGCCCGGTCGCCGCCCCGATTGTCCCCGGGAAGCGAATGCGCTAAAGTAGCCTCCGAACACAAGACCGAACACAAGGATGTGATCAATGTCGAAGACAAGGACTGTCACGGCCCCGCTTGCGCTCGCTTTGCTGGTCGCGGGCTGCGCGCATTTCGGGACGCATTCCGGGCCGGAGGAACCGGCCGCGGCGGCGCCCGCCGAGACGCGCGGCCACCTTCGGCCGCCGCAAGAGCCGGCAGGCGGCGCCCCCCGAGTCGTTGCGTCTCCTCCCCACCCCCCCGAGCCGCCGCCCGTCCCGGCGGAAGAACGCTACACGGTCGCGGTGCGCCAAGTGCCCGTGCGCGAGTTGCTGTTCTCGCTGGCGCGCGATGCCGGCCTCGAGCTCGACGTGCATCCTGAATTGCAGGGCGCGGTGACCCTGTACGCCGAGAGTCAACCCCTGCCTCGAATCCTGGAGCGCCTGGAGCGGCAAACGCCGTTGCGCCTGGAGCGCAGCCCCGGTTACTTGGCGGCATTCCCCGACACGCCCTTCTTCCGCATTTACCACATCGGATATCTCAACTTGGCGCGCAGCACCAACAGCCGGGTGCAGATAGCCACCCAGATCGCCACCACCGGCAGCGCCGCGAGCCCGGACGAGGGACTGGGGACGACAGGCGTCAACAATTCCACCACGGACGTCAGCGGCAGCGCAGAGCTGGATTTCTGGGCGACACTGGCCAGCAACCTGCGGGCGCTCCTGGGGGTCGCGACGGACGACGGCGCGGCGGCGGTGATTCCCAACGCCGCCGCCGGCGTGGTCGCGGTGCGCGCCACCGGAGCGCAGCACCGCACCGTGCGCCGCTTCCTGTCCGAAGTGCTGGAGAGCGCGCGCCGCCAGGTGCTGATCCGCGCCACGATCGTCGAGGTGGCCCTGAGCGACCGCTACCAGTCGGGGATCGAGTGGTCGTTCCTGGAACGCGGTTCCGGGGTGGAGCTGGAGTGGACCTCCCTGGGCGAGACGCCGGCGCAGACCGTGAGTTCGCTGGTGTTGCGCTACGAAGACGGGGACTCCAGCGGCAACGAGATCAGCGCCACGTTGCGGCTGCTGCAGGAGTTCGGCGACACCCGCGTGCTCTCCAGCCCCCAGTTGATGGCGCTCAACAACCAGACGGCGCTGCTCAAGGTCGTGGACAACATCGTCTATTTCACCGTAGAGCAGGAAACGACGCTGAGCGTACAGGGCAGCAGCGAAAGCGCCTCGCGCAGCGAAGTGCACTCCGTGCCGGTGGGGCTGGTAATGAGCGTCACCCCCTACGTGGATGCGGGGGGCGCCGTGATCCTCAGCGTGCGCCCGACCATCTCGCGGGTGAACCGATTCGTCAGCGATCCCAACCCGATCCTGCGGGAAAACGGCAGCCGCATCCCGGAAATCCAGGTGCGCGAGCTGGAGTCCCTGCTGCGGCTGGAGGACGGCGAGGTGGCGGTACTCGGCGGGTTGATCCAGGACGACCGGGGCAGCGACCAAAGGCAGGTGCCCGGACTGGCGAAACTGCCCTGGATCGGGCGCCTGTTCTCCAGCAGGGGCAGAAATTCGCGGCGCACGGAATTGGTCATCCTGCTGCGGCCCGCGGTGATCGAAGCGGGACGCGGGGCAGAGACGCCCCGGCCCGAGGCGAAACGGGGATGAACGGGCGGCTCCCCGACCCGCTATCGTCGCTGCCGCCGCCGGCAACGGACCACCCCGGGAGCGGGCCGGCGCCGCGCTGGCGTTTCGCCGTCGCGCCGCTGGCGGCCCTGCTGGCGCTGGCCGCCGTATTGGCCTTCGCCTCCCTGTATCTGCGCTACGCCCACGCCGTGCCGCGGCCCTCGCCGCCGGCGGCGCAGGCCACGGCGACGGCCGGCAGCGCGGATGCCGGCGGCGCCGTAATATGGCCGCAACAAGGACCGCGACGGGAAGCGGCGCCGCTGGCGCCCTCGCCGCCGCCCTCCGTGCCGCCGGCGCCCGGCAAGGCCGCGCAGACGCAACGGGCAACAGCGCCCTCCCCGCGGCGCGCATCCCGGCCGCTGCCGCGGCAAAACGGCGCGCCGCCGTCTTCAGGCGCCGACTGGCTGCGGGCCGGCTACCGGGCGTACCGGCAACAGGCGCTGGATGCCGCCGCCGCCGCGTATGGCAATGCCCTGAACAGCGTCCGGCCGGGCTCCCGGCAACAGCGGGAGGCGCTGCTGGGCGCGGCCGCCGTGGCCTGGCGACAGGGCAAAGCGGCAGAGGCGCGCCGCCGGTACCGGCAACTCCTGCGCCGCTCTCCCGCGGACCCGGCCGCCCTGGCCGGCCTGGCCGCCCTGCGCCGGGATGCGAACGGCCCGGCCAGCGCCCTGTCGGCGCTGGAGACCGCCGCCGCGGCCGCAACGCGCCCCGCCCCCCTTTACTTCGCCCTGGGCGGCCTGTACGCCGCCCGGGGGCGCTGGCCGGAAGCGGCGCGCGCCTACCGCAAATCCTGCCGCGCCGGGCCGCGCCCGGACTGTCTGTTCAACCTGGCCGTAAGCCTGGACCGCCTGCGCCGCCGCCGCGAATCCCTGAACTACTACCGCCAGGCCCTGGCCGCGGCCCGGGAGCGGCCGGCCGTCTTCGCCGCCGGCGTGGCGCGCGCCCGCATCCGCCGCCTGCAACAAGAGCACGAAACGCCGTGAACTTACCCATACGCCTCGGCGACTTCCTGGTACAGCGCGGCATCGTCAGCGGCGACCAACTGCGGATCGCCCTGACCGAACACCGGCGCAGCGGGGAAACCCTGGGCGCCTGCCTGGTGCGCCTGGGTTTCGTCTCCGAAACCGTGATCACGGCCAGCCTGGCCGGGCTGCTCGGCGAACGGCCCATAGACCTGGAGCGAGTGATCCCGGACCCGGATGCCATCGCCCTGCTGCCCTGGGAAACGGCCCGGCACTACCGGGTGCTGCCGGTGCGTTACGAGCCGGACACGCGGCAGCTGACCCTGGCCACCGGCGACCCCCGCAACCTGCTGCTGATGGACGAGATCGCTGCCCGTCTGGGCGGCGGCATCCGCATCTCCCCCGTGCTGGCGGGCGACTCCGGCCTGGCGCGGGCACTGGAGCGCCACTACGGCCACCCCTTGTCCATGGAACACGCCCTGCGCGAACTGGAGCGCGAAACGGCGCCAGAAGAAGGCGCCGGGGACACCGGCGCCGAAGACGAGTCCCAGCGCCCGGTCGTGCGCCTGGTAAACGCCCTGCTGACCGATGCGGTCAAGCGCAACGCCTCGGACATTCACCTGGAACCGGAACGGGGCTTCGCGCGCTTCCGCTACCGCGTTGACGGAGTGCTGTGCCAGGTCTGCAGCCTGCACAAAGACCACTGGCCGTCCATCGCGGTGCGCGTCAAAGTAATGGCCGGGCTGGACATCGCCGAACAGCGCCTGCCGCAGGACGGTCATTTCTCCCTGTCGCTGGCCGGGCACACGGTGGACTTCCGCGTCTCCACGCTGCCCACGGTATATGGAGAAAACATCGTGTTGCGGGTGCTGGACCGGGAACGGATGACCATCGCCCTGGACAAACTGGGGCTGGACGCCCAGGCGCAAGAGGCGCTGGAACGGATGCTCGAGCGCCCGGAAGGAATGATCCTGATGACCGGCCCCACCGGCAGCGGCAAGACCACGACGCTGTACGCCCTGCTCAACCGCCTCAACACCGGCGAGACCAACATCATGACCCTGGAGGACCCGGTGGAATACCAGCTGCCCGCGGTGCGCCAATGCTCGCTGGATGCCTCGCAATTCGATTTTGCCGCCGGCGTGCGCGCCGTGCTGCGCCAGGCGCCGGACATCCTCCTGATCGGAGAAATCCGCGACGAAGAAACGGCGCGCATGACCATGCGCGCCGCCATGACCGGGCACCGGGTATTCGCCACCCTGCACACCGTCTCCGCGCTGGCCGCCCTGCCGCGGCTGACGAGCATGGGCATCCCCCCGGATCTCCTGGCCGGCCATCTGGTCGGGGTGGTCGCCCAACGCCTGGCGCGGCGCCTGTGCATGCGCTGCCGCGGCACCCACCGCCCAACCCCCGGCGAGCGCCGCCTGCTGGGCATGCACGCGGAAGACCGGCGCCCCCTGTACCGCGCGGTCGGCTGCCCGCAGTGCGGGCACAGCGGCTACCGGGGCCGGCTGGCGATCATGGAAGTGCTGCACCTGGACCCCGGCCTGAGCGCGCTGGTCGCGGCGCGCGCCTCCTGGCCGCAACTGCTGGAGCGGGTGCGGGCCACGGGCGCGCGCAGCCTGTCCCAGGCCGGGGCGCAGCGGGTACTGGAGGGCGCTACCGATCTGCCCGAGTTGCGCCGCGTAATAGACATGAGCCACCTGGAGCGCGCCTGAGGGAGGCCGCGGGGAGACGGACACAGATGCGCAGTTTTCGTTACCGCGCCGCCGATTCGCAGGGCAGAATGCGCGAGGCCCGGATGGACGCGCTCGATGCGGCGGAACTGGAGGGGCAGCTGGCCCGCCGCGGCCTGACCCTGCTGCACTGCCGCCCGGCGGTACGCCAGCGGCGGCGCTTGCGGCGCCGCGAACAGATCGAGCTCTGCTTTCACCTGGAGCATGGTTTGCGCGCCGGCCTGCCGCTGCTGGACTGCCTGCGCTGCCTGGCGGAAGAGCAGCGCGGGCGCCTGGGGCCCATGGCGGCCGCCCTGGCCGAAACCATAGAGGAAGGGCGCACCCTGTCGCAGGCGCTGGCCGGGCAGTCGCAGCCTCCCGTCCTGGTGAACCTGCTGGACGCCGGCGAACGCTCCGGCGAACTGCCGCGGGTGCTGGCGGATTTTGCCGAGTACCTGAAGTGGCAGGACGAATTGGCTTCGCGCATCTGGCAGCTGCTGCTGTATCCGGCACTGACCCTGCTGGTGGTTGCGGGCGTCAGCCTGTTCCTGGTCTCCTGGCTGGTGCCGCAACTGGAGCACTTCCTGCAGTCCCTGGGGCGGGAACTGCCGTTGCGCACCCGCCTGTTGCTGGCCGTCGCCGCCGTGGCCACCGAACACGGCCACTGGCTCCTGGCCGCCGCCGGCGGGACGGCGCTCGCGCTCGCCGGGGCGCGCGCGAGCCACGGCCTGCGCCTGCGCCTGGACGCCTGGCTGCTGCGCCTGCCCCTGCTGGGCGCGCTGCTGCGCAAGATCGCCCTGGCCCGGGTGGCCGCCGCCCTGCGCCTGCTCTACGGCGCCGGCCTGAGCCTGCTGGAGTGCCTGGCTCTGGTGCGGCATATCGCCGGCAACCGTGCCGTAGAGAGGGCCGTGGGCGCAGCCGGCGAAAAGATCCGCGACGGCGCCGGCTTGGCCGAGGGCTTCCGGGAGGCGGGCCTGTTCCCGCCGCTGGCGTTGCGCATGATCCGCATCGGCGAGCATACCGGCGCCCTGGAGCACGGCCTGCGCCAAGTGTGCTACTTCTACGAACGGGACGTGCGCGAAGCCGCCGAGCGGATGCAAACCCTGCTGGGACCGGCGCTGACCCTGTTCCTGGGCGCCTTGATCGCCTGGATCGCGCTGGCGCTGCTGGGACCGGTCTATGAGTTGGTACTGGCTCTCCCCCTTTGAGCCGCGTTGCGCCCGCGTATTGCTCGCGGGCCGCGAGCGGGCGGCGCTCTACCGCCGCGGCGGCGGCCTGCTGTACGCCGCCGACGCGGCGGGGCGGGACGCGCTGCGCCGCCACCTGCGGGCCGCCCCCCGCGACCAAGCCATCCACCTGCTGGTGGACACGGCGGAAGAACAGTTGCGCTCGGAATTGCTGCCGCGGGCCCGCGGCGGCGACCTGCGCGCCCTGATCCGGCGGCGGCAAAAAAAACTATTCGGCGGCGGCGACTACTTCCTGTGCCGGCGGCAGGGGCGGGAACCGGGCGCCGCCGGGCAACACATGCTCTTCGCCTGCCTGGGGCCCGGCGCGCGCCCCTGGGCGGAACTGCTGGCGGAATGCGAAGCGCCGCTGGGCGGCATCCACTCCGTGCCGCTACTGCTGGACGCGCTGCTGAAGCGCCTGGGCCTGCTGCGCGAGCACCGCCATCTGCTGCTGCTGAGCCTGCATGCCCTGGCGGGAGTGCGCCAAACGTACTGGCGGCAGGGCAGGCTGCGCTTCAGCCGCCTAATCGCGCCGACCGCGGCCGCGCCGGCCCCAGGTACGCCAGACACAGGCACGCCGGATACGGGTACGCCGGACACGGGCACAGCGGCCACGGGGGCGCCGGCCCCGGGCGTCCCGTCCGCGGAGACGCTGTCCCTGGAGACGCCGTCCGCCAGCGCGGCGCCCGCCGGCCGCGCGCCCGCGAACGGCCCGCCGAAAGGCCCGCCGAACGATTGGCCGGACCTGCCGCGGCTGTTGGAAGAACTGCGCAAGGTGCTGCGCTTCGTGGCCGCGGAGGAAAAAGACGAAGGCGCGCTGCACCTGGCCGTGCTGGCGGACCCGGCGCTGCTGCGGACGCTGGGGCCGCGCCTGCCAGCAACGAAAGAGATCGAGCGCCGCCTGCTGCCGCTGCCCCAGGTCGCGCGCCGCCTGGGACTGCGGGCGCCCGAGTCTCCCTACTGCGACTCCCTGCTGGCCGGCTGCCTGCTGGGCGCCCGCCCGGGCCCCGGTTATGCGCCGCGGGCGGCGGCGTACCGGCTGCTGTGCCGCGACCGGGCCGTGTTGGCGCTGGGTCTGGCGACCCTGGCCGCCGGCCTGCCGCTGGCCGGCGCCCTGCTGGCGGAGGGCGCGGCCCTGCGCCGCGGCGCGGCGGACATGCTGGCACGGGAACTCCAGCTGCAGGGACGCATGGCCGCCCTGCGCCGGGAGATGCCGGCGGCGCCGGCGCCAATAGAGGAAATGCGCCGGGCCGTGGACGCGGCGGCGGCCCTGCAGGAGGGGCGCGCCCTGCCCTGGCCCCTGCTGCGCGCGGTGGGCGGCGCCCTGGACGCGGTGCCGGAATTGCAGCTGGAGCGGATCGAATGGATGGCGCGGCAATCCGACGCGCCCGCCGTCGAACAGGAGCTCGTGCTGCGCCTGCAAAAGCCGCGGGGGAACGGCACGGACGCGGGCGCGCGGGCAGGGGACGGCGTGTCCTGGCTGCGGGCGCTGGAGCGGCTGGGCGAGCGGCTGCGGGCCGCCGGAGACGCCCCGGGATGGTCCGTGTCGCCGCTGCTCCCCACCATCGAGACGCAAGCGGAACAGGCGCCGCCCGTCGTGCGCATCGTCTCCGCCGGCGGCAATAACAGCGGCAATAACGGCGATGAGCGCCGCTGAAGAACGCCGGGCCCTGCGCCGCACCGGCCTGCTCTGTCTGCTGGTGGGGCTGGGCCTGTGCGCCGCCGGCGGCGTCTTTTACTCCGCCTGCCGGGACGACTACCTGGCGGCGGAACTGCGCCTGCAAGGCAGCCGCGAGCGCCACCGGCAACTGCTGACGCAGCGCGCGCAACTCGCCAGTTACCTGCCGCGCTTTCGCCGCTTGCGGGAGCGAAAAGCGATCGGCAGCCTGCCCTCGGACTGGGTCGCGTCCCTGCGGGCGGCGGCGCGCCACCTGGCGCTGCCCGGCTTCCGTTACCGCCTGACTCCGGGCCCCGCGGCGCCCGCCGCCGCGGACGGGCGCGCGCCCATGCGCCAGGCGCTGGTGGAACTGACGGCGGAGTTACCGCACGAGGCGCACCTGCCGCGCCTGTTCCGGCGACTGGAGACGGAGGGCGCGGGACTGTTCCGAATGGAGTCCTGCACGCTGGCCCGCGTCTCGCCGGACTCCCCGTCTCCGTTACGCATGGACTGCCGGCTGCGCTGGTACGCGCTGGCCGCCGGCGGCCGCGGGGACAGCCCGTGAACCGGCTGCTGGGCGTCCTGCTGGCGCTCGGCGCCGCGACGGCCGCGGCCGAACCGCCGCCGGACGCGGCGGAGCAGCTGGGCCGGCTGTTCACCACGCCGGAACAGCGCCGGCTGCTGGACCGCTCCCGGGCCGAAACAGCGGCGCCGGCAACGCCGCCGCCCGCGCCCGCGCCGCCGCGAACCCGCGAGGCGCGCCCCCGCGAGACGCGCCTGGACGGTATCGTCCTGCGGGGCGAGCGCCCGGTCGCATGCTGGCTGGACGGCGCCTGGCAGCCCGAGGGCGACAAATGCCCGCGGCGGCCCTAGTCCCGCCGGGCGGGCGCGACGGCCGCGGCCCGCCGCGCTGGCGGGGGGCCGCGCTGCTGTTGTTCCTGGCGCTGCTGCTCGGCGCCGGCGCCGCGCTGCTGCTGAGCCAGCGGAGCGCCTCCGGCCGCTCGCCGCTGTTGCGCGAAGCCGCCACGCCGGTGGCCCTGCAGCGCGCCAAGCGGGCCTTGATCGCCCATGCCGTCACCTACTACGAACGCAAACCCGGCCGCTTCGGCGTACTGCCCTGCCCCGATCTGCGGGTCTCCGCCATCCTGCCGGAAGGCTCGGCGCACGGGAGTTGCGGCGGCCGCCATGTCAACAGTCTGGGGCGGCTGCCCTGGCGCACGCTGGGCATCGCGCCCCCCAAAGACGCCGCCGGCGAATGCCTGTGGTACGCCGTCGCCGGAGAATTCAAGGCCAACCCCGCCGCGCAACTATTGAACCACGACACCGGCGGCAATTTCCGGGTCCGCCTCCTGGACTCCGCCGCCCACCTCACCGGCGCCGCCGCGCCGCAATGGGCGGCCGCCGTGATCGTCGCCCCCGGCGCCGCCCTGCCCGGCCAGGACCGCCGGCTGGAGAGCGGCGCCGAAATCTGCGGCGGCAACTACCGCGCCCGCGAATATCTGGAGGCGGCGCCGCCAGGCAGCCTGCATGACGGCCTGGCGAACCACACGCTGCTCCCCGGCCCGGACGCCATAGACGACTGGCTGAGCGCCGGCAGCGCCCGGCACCTGCTGAACGACCGCATCCTCCACATCGGCGCGGAGGAACTGTTCCGGGCCGTGCGCCGGCGCGGCGACTACCGGACGCGGCTGGCGGGCGCGGCAGCCGCCGCCGCGGCGCCCAGCCTGTTGCGCAAGGCTGCCGAGTGCCTGGCGGGCTACGGCCGCGGCCACGCCAACCCGCGCAATCTGAGCCTGCCGTGGCCCGCCCCGCTGGCGCTGGCCCGGCACCGGGACCGCCGCAACTACGACGACCGCCCGGCGGGCAACCTGTTCGGGCGCCTGCCGGACATCGCGGACGACAGCGCCGCCACGCTGGGCGCCGGCGCCGCCCGCGGCAAGCTGCTAAGCGGCTGCGCCGATTTCGCCTCCTCCAGCTCCGAATTGCGCCGGCTGTGGGAGAATTGGAAAGACCACCTGTTCTACGCCGTCGCCGACGCCTACCAGCCCCGACCGCTCGCGCAGGCGACACCGTCCTGCGGCGGCGGCCGGCGCTGCATCGCCATCAATCGCGCCTGGCCCGACAATGCCGGGCGCAGCTACGCCGCCGTGCTGTGGTTCGCCGGCGCCCGGCTGCACGGCCAGCGGCGCGACCGCCCTGCCGACCGCGCCGCCGCCTCCTCCTACCTGGAGGGCGTCGCCGGCCCCCCCTACCAGGCCACCTCCGGCGACGACGCCGTCGCCTACCGCAACCGCGCCGCCGCCGCCGACTTCAACGACATCCTCTACTGCTTGCTGCCCGCCGAGACCGGTGCGCCCTTGCGGGTCGTCCCCTGCCCCCGGGACTAAGGCATTTGCCGAGGCATTTCCGGTGCGGCGCGCAATACCGGCAGACCCGCGGCGCGCGCGCGGCTTTACGCTGCTGGAGGTCGCCATCGCCCTGCTGGTGCTGACGCTGCTGCTGGGCAGCCTGGTGCCGCCGCTGGCCGCGCGCTGGGAGCAGCAACGCTGGCGGCAAACGCAAGAGCAGTTGCAGGAGATCCGCGGCGCCCTGCTGGCCTACGCCGTGCTGCACGGCCGGCTGCCCTGCCCCAGCAGGGAGCCGAATCCCGCCAGCGCCGCCTACGGACTGGAAGACTGCGCCGCCTCGGAAACCGCGGAAGGCTACCTGCCCTGGCGCGCCCTGGGGGTGCGGGAGACCGACCCCTGGGGCGCGCCGCGGCGGCGCGGCAACGCCCCGTGGCACGGCTACTGGCGCTACCGCGCGGACCGGCGCTTCACCACCGCCCTGAGCCTCGCCAGCGCCGTCTCCAGCGGCAGGATTGCCGTGACCGACGCCGCCGGACGCAGCCTCTCCGCCAACGCGTCGCCGCCCGTCGCCTTGGTCTATTCCACCGGCCCGAACCGGCGCCCGGACGGCCACAACGCCAGCTACGAGGCCGGCAACGCCTCCCGCTACCAGGCCGGAGGCCCCGCCGCCGACTTCGACGACATCGCCATCTGGATCAGCCAGCCCGTTCTCTTCGACCGCCTGCTGCAGGCAGGGCGCATTCCTTAGCCCCTGTAGCCCCAGTCCGCCGCCCCTATCTCCCCTGCCATTTAATGCCTGACTTT
>JAPPQA010000131.1 GCA_028817255.1 Gammaproteobacteria bacterium
AATGTGCGCGTTCCGCGCTCTATTTGCGCGGGATTCCGGCTTTCGCCGGAATGACAAGAAGGGCCGGAATGACGAAAAAACCGGAATGACAGAAAAAAAAGCGGGAATGGCGGATATTTGCCGTGCCAGTGGGTAGTTTTTCGTGCGGCTCTGGATTTTCGGGGTTTTTACACGGACTGGAAAGCAGAAATTCGTGGCAGATATAGAGAGAGCCGCTTTTCTTCCCCTCACTTGCGTAACGGCTTGGAGCGCTTATCCGGGGGGTGCGGGGGTGAGCAGCCTTCGTTCCGTGACGATGCGGTGCATGGGGGCGTCGAATGGCTCTACGGGGAGTTTCGCCACTATTTGCCGCTCGAATGCCAGGGCAATGCGGCGCGTCGCCGGGTGGCGCGCCAGCCAGCGGTCGTAGTAGCCGCGGCCCGCCCCCAGGCGGGCGCCGTCGGGGGCGAAGCCCAGGCCCGGCACCAGCGCGAGCCGGAGCCGGCCGGTCCAGGCCCGGCGCGCGGGGGGCGCCAGGATGCCGAAGCGGCCCGGCGTCAACTCCGTCCATGCGTTTAGCCGCACGGCGACCATCGTTTCCCCGTCGCGCAGATAAGGTACGCAGACGATCCGCCCCTCCGACAGCAGGCGGCGAATCAGGCTGCGGGTCTCCGCTTCCGCGCCCATCGAGATATACGCGAACAAAGAACGCGCGCGCTGCATCTCCGGCAATTGCAGCAGGGAGGCATGGATCTCGCGCGAGGCGCCGCGGCGGTATTCGGCGCTCAGCGCCTGCCGGCGGGTACGCAGCAGCGAGCGCAGTTCCCGTTTGCGCAGCCGGGCCCGGTTGCCGGGGCCGGCGCTTTGCCGCGCCGCGCTCATAGCGTACAATAACCCGCTTTCATGGTGACCGAAGGATTCGGCTGAGGAAGTCTCATGGTAAGGATTCGATTGTCCCGCGTCGGTGCGCCACGGCGCCCTTTTTACCATATCGTGGTGACGGATCGCCGCGCCAAGCGCGACGGGCGTTGCATTGAGCGCGTAGGCTATTTTAACCCCATCGCTCGCGGTCCGGAGCGGCGCCTGCAGGTTGACCGGGAGCGGGTGGAGCATTGGTTGCGGCAGGGGGCCCAGGCATCGGACCGGGTCTTGCGCTTGCTCGCGCAGGCAAAGGCCGCCGCCGCGGCCTGATTCGGCCGCCATGGCTGCCACAGCCGTCGCTACGGCGCCCTCGGCAGGGCCGGTTCCGCCCGTGGATTCCCCGCCGGTAACGCTGGGGCGGATCAACGGTCTTTACGGCGTGCGCGGGGGGGTGCGGGTGCTCTCGCACACCCGGCCGCCAGAGAATATCCTGGCCTATCGCGACTGGCTGTTGTGCGGCGATGACGGCTCAATGCAGGCAATACGCGCGCGCGGCGCCCGCCATGGCCGCGGTCTGGTGGCCTATCTGGACGGGGTTACGGACCGGGAGCAGGCCCGGGCCCTGTTGGGAGCGCGGATCGCAGTGCCCCGCGCCGCCCTGCCGCCCCCGGCGGCGGGAGAGTATTATTGGCACGACCTGATCGGTCTGCGGGTGCGGGATCGGCAGGGGCGCGGCCTGGGGCGCATCGAGCGCCTGTTGGAGACCGGCGCCCAGGATGTCTTGCAGGTTATCGGCGAGCGGGAATACCTGATCCCGTGGGTGCCGGGATCGGTCGTCGAGCTTGTGGACCTGCGGGCAGGAGTCGTGCGGGTATGCTGGGAGGCGCCGGCCTGAATGCGTTTTGGCGTCGTTACTCTGTTCCCGGAGATGTTCGCGCCTCTCAGCGGCGGCGGTATCGTGGGGCGCGCCATTCGCGCCGGTTTGCTGCAAGTGCGGACCTGGAACCCGCGCGATTATGCGCCGGAGCCGCAATGCAGCGTGGACGACCGCCCCTACGGCGGGGGGCCCGGCATGGTTTTGATGGCGCCGCCCTTGCGCGCCGCGCTGGCGGCGGCGCGGGCAGGCCTGGGCCCGGAGGCGTCGGTAATCTATCTCAGTCCGCAGGGGCGCCGCCTGGATCAGCGCGGCGTGGCCGAGCTGGCCCGCCGCCCGGCCCTGATCCTGCTGGCCGGGCGCTATGAAGGGGTTGACGAGCGCCTCATCGCGCTGGAGGTGGAAGAAGAGTGGTCAATCGGCGACTATGTCCTGAGCGGCGGCGAGCCGGCGGCGCTGGTGCTGATTGATGCGGTCACCCGTTTGTTGCCGGGCGCCCTGGGACATGAGGCGGCGGCCAGCGAGGATTCCTTTGCCGCGGATTTGCTGGAGTATCCGCAATATACCCGCCCCCGCGAAGTCGAGGGCTTGCAGGTGCCGGAGGTGCTGTTGAGCGGCGATCACGATCGCATTCGCCGCTGGCGCTTGTGCCAGGCCCTGGGGCGCACGTGGCAACGGCGGCCGGAACTGTTGCTGGAGCGGGAACTGGACGCCGAGCAGCGCGAGCTGCTTGCGGCTTATCTTTGCGAGCGGCCGATTGCAGGACAGGAGGCGGGACGATGAACATCGTAGAGCAGTGGGAACAAGAGTGTATGGCCGGACGGAAACTGCCGGAGGTCTGGCCGGGGGATACCGTGGTCGTGCAGGTCCGCGTCCGCGAGGGCGGGCGGGAGCGCATCCAGTTATTCGAGGGGGCGGTGATCGCCATGCGCCGACGCGGGCTTAACTCTTCCCTGACCGTGCGCAAGATCTCCTACGGCGAAGGCGTGGAGCGCGTTTTCCAGGTCTATAGCCCCTTGATCGGCGACATTGAGGTTAAGCGCCGGGGCCGGGTGCGCCGTGCCAAGCTGTATTACCTGCGGCAACGGCGCGGCAAGGCAGCTCGTATCCGGGAGAAGATTCCGGCCGCTAAGAAGTAATGCGATGAACGCGCGCCGCCCGGTCTCCGGAACCTGTAGCCTGGATACTTCCCTGGGCACTTTGGGTATGCGCTGGACGCATGGGCGCCTGCGGCGCCTCTGGTTTTATAATGTGTCGGCGGCGCCTCCCTCATCGAATCCCGCAGCTTTGGCGGGCGAACCGGTCGTGCAACGGGCGATAGGGGCGTTGCGCGCCTATTTCCGCCGTCCCGCCGCCTTCCCGCGGTTGCCGCTGGCGCCCGAGGGTACGAGCTTCCAACAGCGAGTATGGCGGGCGTTATGCGCCATACCCCCGGGGCAGTCGCGCTGTTACGGCGAGTTGGCGCGCTCCCTGGGTACGGGGAGCCGGGCAGTGGGCGGCGCCTGCCGGGCCAATCCCATCCCGATCCTGATACCTTGTCACCGCGTGGTGGCGGCTACCGGTACCGGCGGCTACTCGCAAGGGCTTGCGCGCAAGGATTGGCTGCTCCGGCACGAGGGGCACGAGGGGCACGAGGGGATATTGCGGTTTGTCTAAGGGTGGCTTTCCTGATAACAGGGTGCCTGAGAAAAGCACATCGGAACATGATTCGATAGATGATTTTCTGGATAAGCTTTGGCTGGAAAAAGGATTAAGCGAGAATACTCTGGCCGCCTATCGCGGCGACTTGCGGAGCTTTTGCGCCTGGTTGCGGCAACGGGGCGGGCACTTGCTGGCCGCCGCGCCTGCCGACCTGTACGCCTACTTGGGCGATCCGGTCTCCGGGTCGGCGCGCAGCCGGGCACGGCGGCTCTCCTGTCTGCGGCGCTTCTACCGTCGCCTGGCGCGGCAGGGGCAACTCGAACGGGATCCTACGGCGCACGTGCAATCTCCGCGGCTGGGGCGCCGTCTGCCGCAGGGCTTGAGCGAGCGCCAAGTGGAATTGTTGCTGGCGGCGCCCGCGCTCTCCGCGCCGCGGGGGTTGCGCGACCGCACCATGCTGGAGGTGCTCTACGCGACCGGGATGCGCGTCTCGGAGCTGGTGGGTTTGCAGTTGGGGCAACTCGGCTTGCGTCAGGGCTTGGTGCGGATTGTGGGCAAGGGCGGCAAGGAGCGTCTGATTCCCCTGGGCGACCCCGCGGTGGAGTGGTTGCAGCGCTATCTCGCCGAGGCGCGCCCGCTACTGCTGGCTGGGGCCTCTTCCAACGTGCTTTTCCCTGCCCGCCGCGGGCGGGCGATGGCCCGCCAGACCTTCTGGCACCTGATCAAGCGGTATGCGATCCAGGCCGGCCTGGCGCCCGGTTCCCTGACTCCGCATACTCTGCGCCATGCCTTCGCCACCCACCTGTTGGACCACGGGGCGGACCTGCGCGCCGTGCAGCTGCTTCTGGGACACAGCAGCGTCTCCACCACGCAAATCTACACGCACGTGGCCTGCGAGCGGTTGAAGCGCCTGCACGCCACGCATCATCCCCGCGGATAAAGGCACGGATGAACGGTACCCGGAGGAACGGCCGCCGCATTCTGCCTTCGGCGGCGTTGCTGCTGTTGCTGGCGCCCTTTGCCGCCATGGCGGCCGAACCGGATGCGGAGACCCGCGCCCGGCTCTCCAAGCAGGTGTCGAAAGTGTTCCCGGAATTGCAGCTTACCAGTATCCGTGCCACTCCCATGGCCGGTCTCTACGAACTGCAGTTGGGCACGGAGCTGCTGTATATGAGCGAGGATGGCCGCTTCGTGTTGCGCGGCGACCTGATTGATTTGCAGGGACGGGCCAATCTCAGCGAGGCCCGGCGCGGCGAATTGCGCGCCGAGCGGCTGCGCAACATTCCGCCGCAGGATCTGATCGAGTTCTCGCCGCCGCATCCGCGCCATTTCATCTATGTGTTCACGGATGTGAACTGCGGTTATTGCCGGCGGTTGCACCGGGAAGTCCCGGAGCTGAACCGGCGGGGAATCGGCGTCCGCTACCTGGCGTTTCCGGTGATCGGCGATGCCGAGAAGACCCGCCGCATTATGGAATCGATCTGGTGCGCGCAAGACCGCCGCGAGGCGCTTACCCTGGCCAAGAGCGGCAGGGCGGTGGAGAGCCGTCGCTGCGACAATCCGGTTTCCCGCCACCTCGAAATCGGCCGCGGCTTCGGGGTCCGGGGCACGCCGGCTATCTATCTGCAGAACGGCCAGGAGTTGCCCGGGTATCTGTCTCCCCCGGAGCTGGAACGCTATTTGCAGGGTTCTTAGGCGCCGCGTCGCCGGCGCCGCCATCCGGGCCGGCTGCCGGGCGGAATGTCTCCAGCGTACTCACGTAGAGGTCGCCGTTTTTCTCCGTGGTTTCGGTTCGCACCGGCAGGTAGTCCAGCTGCGGCGCATGCCAGGAGAGCGTCTTTCGCTTGCCTTCGCTATGGCGCTGCCGCCGCAGCACGCGCAGGGTCTGCAGGCGCCCCCAGGGTTTCACGTCCAGCCACTCCTTCGCTTGCAGGCGAAAGATGTATTCCTTGACCTTCTTGCCTTCGGTCAGCAGGTAAAGCCATTCCCGTCGCTCGCCGGCGCGGCGCAGCTCGCCGATCACGCTCAGTTCGCCGGACAGCCGGTCGAAGACCGGCGCCTCGGATTTCAGGGACAGGCGCCGTTCCCCTTGAACGCCGAGAATCAGTTCCCCGCGTTCCCAGTCGAACGCCGCCCGCCGTTGCCGGGGGCGGTGTCCCTCGCGCCGGTACGAGTAGTACCGCGGCAACAAACGGCCGCTATGGGGCGCCAGCAGGCTTTGTTCGGTGATTCGCACTTTTCCGAACAGCACGGCGGCGATTCCTGCCGGCCGTGCCTCCGAACGGAAGACAAAGACGCCGTCCGCTCGTACGCGAAGCTGTCGTTTTATGCGGGCGACCAGCAGGCCGTTGCGCTCAAGCAGGTAGTGGGCTTCGAAGGCGCGCGGCGCAGGCTCGGCGGCGGCAACGGTCGCCGCGGCAAGCAGGGGCAGCAGGCCGCAATGCAACGCCCAGGCTGTCGCTATGCGCACCGGCTTCTCCCGCCGGCCCGGGTCGGCGCCGGAGCAACCTTTTGCGGCAGGGCAGGGGGCGCCGCATGAGCGCGCGCCGATGGTACAACCTGTGCGCCTGGTGTCTGCTGCCCGTGGCCCTGCTGCGCTTGTCGCTGCTCGGCACGCGGGACCGCGGCTACCTGCACGGTTGGGCAGAGCGCTTTGGCTGTCCCGGCCGTTTGCGCGCGCCGGCTGCCGGCCGGATCTGGTTGCATGCCGTCTCCGTAGGCGAGATCCAGGCGGCGCGCCCCCTGTTGCAGCGCCTGCCCGAACGCTTTCCCGGGCGCCGCCTGCTGGTGACCACCACGACGCCCAGCGGCGCCCGTATCCTGGCCCGTCTGGGCGACGCCATAGACATGGATTTCGCCTATCTGCCTTTCGACCTCTCCTTTGCGGTCGCTTCTTTTCTTGACCGCTGCCGGCCAGAGTTGGCGATCGTCATGGAAACGGAGATCTGGCCAAACCTGTTTGCCGCCTGTCGCGACCGGGGCATCCCTCTGGTGTTGGCCAACGCCAGGCTTTCCGACCGCTCTTTGGCCGGTTACCGGCGCCTGCCCGCCTTGTTCCGGGAGACATTCGAGGCCGTGTCGCTGGTCGCAGCCCAGGACGATCAAAGCGCCAGCCGCTACCGGGAACTGGGCGTTCCGGCATCCAAGCTGCGGGTCACCGGCAATCTCAAATTCGATATCGCCTTTCCCCCGGACATGGAGGAAGACGCGCTCCGCCTGCGGCACGAACTCTTCGACGACCGGGTCGCCTGGATCGCCGCCAGCACCCACGAAGGAGAAGAGCGGCAGGTATTGCGGGCTTTCCGCCTGGTAGAGGCCGAGCATCCCGGGTCGCTGCTGATCCTGGCCCCGCGCCATCCCTGGCGCCAGAAACGGGTTTTGGAGGAATGCCGCCGTGCCGGATACCCGCGGGTCGTTTGCCGTAGTCAGGGTTCGCGCGGGCCACTTACGGAACCTGTGCTGTTGCTCGACACCCTGGGAGAACTGCCCTTGTTCTACGCCGCCTCCGAGGTGGCCTTCGTGGGCGGCAGCCTGGTTACGCACGGCGGACAGAATCCGCTGGAGCCCGCGGCCCTGGGGGTGCCGGTGATTGCCGGTCCGCATTATGCCAATTTTTCCTCGGTGGTCGGTTTGCTGCGCGAGGCGGGCGCCGCCTGGATCGTGTGCGACTACCGGGAGCTGGCGGGGCGGGTCTCTCAGTTGTTGGCAGACGAGGTATTGCGCCGCCTGGCCGGCGGCAACGGCCGGGAGATCGTCGCCCGTCATCGCGGCGCTGCCGACCGCCTGTTGCGGGAATTGCCGCTTGGGGAAGAACCGGAGGCCGCGGCATAGCGGCGCGACCTTGCGGGCCTGCCGCCGGTTGCGGGGATTGCGCGAGCTTGGGGGCATATGAGAATTATCGCGTATTTTGCCGGACGGTTGGGAATTCCGGTTGCCGCCGCTGGCAAGCGGCAGGAGGCCCTCGCCACAGCCACTGAAAAAAACTGCTGCAAGGAGGAATACGGTACAATCGGCGCATGAGGCCGTTCCCAGGCATGCACATTCCTCACCCGTTCCCTTATCAGGGCAGTAAGCGCAGCATTGCAAAGCATATTCTTCTGCATTTCCCCGGCAAAGTGGATTGTCTTATTGAGCCGTTCTGCGGCGCCGGTGCGGTTTCTATTGCCGCCGCCGCCCACGGGTTGGCGAAACGGGTTTTGCTCAATGATTTGAACAAACCGCTAATGGATTTGTGGCGGGAAATACTTGATAGGCCAAGTCGGTTAGCCAGTAAATATGAGAGGATGTGGCATGTACAACACCCGGACAGGAAAAATTACTTCTTGCGTATTCGGGACCAATTCAATTCTACCCATCAGCCGCACCATCTGCTTTATTTGCTTGCCCGAATCGTTAAAGGATCGGTAAGGTACAGCTCCGATGGGTCGTTTAACCAGAGCGCGGATAATCGGCGTTCGGGAATGCGTCCGAGCGCGATGAAGAAGAATATTATGGGTGTTTCCTATTTGCTGGCGAAAAAAACCGCTGTTTCCGCTATTGACTTTCGTGAAGCGGTAAAGAGGGCGAAAAAGGATGATTTGGTTTACATGGATCCACCGTACCAGGGAACGTCCTTCACGAGGGACCATAGATACTGTAATGGGCTTGCATACAATGATTTTGCAGATGCGCTGTCCGTAATGAATAAAAGCGATATTTCCTACATTATCAGTTATGACGGCATTACTGGAGAAAAAACGCATGGTAAAATTTTGCCCGGGAACCTTGCTCTAAAACATCTGTATATATGCGCGGGCAGATCAAGCCAGGCAACGCTTCTGGGAAGCAATGATGAGACGATCGAATCATTGTACCTGTCGCCAGCCTTGGTAGAGAGGTTGGAACAGGATGCGCCCAAAGTTATTAATAAGGCTAATTATAAGCAGCAAAAGCTTGTTTTTTCATGAGGAAATATCGCTATCCAACATGGTT
Source organism: Gammaproteobacteria bacterium (assembly GCA_028817255.1). Classification (NCBI taxonomy): domain Bacteria; kingdom Pseudomonadati; phylum Pseudomonadota; class Gammaproteobacteria; order Candidatus Porifericomitales; family Candidatus Porifericomitaceae; genus Candidatus Porifericomes; species Candidatus Porifericomes azotivorans. Next base: position 8,327 of record JAPPQA010000131.1, read on the forward strand.
TTTGAAACTATTGAAAAGCATCAAGGCAAAACGGCCGAAGACGGTAATTGAACATATTCTTAAGTATGGCCAGATAACTACAGAGGAACTTAAAGACATATACGGCTATAATCATC
>JAPPQA010000132.1 GCA_028817255.1 Gammaproteobacteria bacterium
GAACTCGGTTAAAATGCTTGGACTATCAGGCTCCGATAGCGGCTTTACAATCGGCTTTAAATAACCATGCCCAACTGTACATCAAGGGGGGAGTGATGGGAAAAATGAGGCGGGGGCAGGAATCTACCCTCCATGGCGGGGTGGGAATCTTTTCCCCTCGATTGCGTAACGGCTGGAGGGAACCACCCATTATGAGGCGAAAGTCAGGCCGCCTTCGCCAAACGACGCCCGAAGCGCGCAATCCCATTCCATGGAGCCCGGGAGGTCTCGCCTATACCTCTGGGCGGCAACGGCAACAGGCTTGCCGAAACTCCTACAGCCGCCATTCCCACCGCAAGGCAGCGCCGCCGCAATGGTCCCAACCCGCTGCCACAGGGTGTCGCCCCCGCCTCATTCGATGGCCTTCAGACAACAAGCCGGCTCCAGCGCCCCCCGGAAAGGGCGTCTATTGCCAACCGGCCCAACCGCGGTAGGATTCGACACAGACTGTGCGCCGACGCCAGGGAACCCTCCTGTTTTTGCGGCGCCGGCTCATATGTATCCGAGGCTGTACAGCCCCCCGTCCAGCATCTTGGCCGCCACGCAATCGAGGGGAAAGCGCCCCGGCCCGCTATTCCCGCGCAAAATGGCCAGCAGCGGGGAGGAGGAATGCCATATGCGCCGGAGCTCGGCAAGACAGGAGATGCGGAAACATATTCTGCTAAAATAAGCGCCTGACATCTTCATCCTTGCGGACGGCAGGCGACGAGAAGAGCAAAGAACCTATGCCTGTGTGACAGGCTGGCGCCCGCAGCGGCCGGACACCTGCCGGCCTGCAGGTGCGGATGGCACGGGAACAAGAAGACAACATATGGCCTTACAATTCGAATTTGCCGGCTCCCAGATTGACGGTGCCCGCGATTACCAGGAAGACGCCTTCCTCATCACGCACCTTTCCGACAAGGCCGGCGACGCCAGCGCCCTGGTGGTCGTGGCCGACGGAATGGGCGGCCACGCAGCCGGCAACGTGGCCAGCAACATGGCCGTGCAGGCATTCAACAAGCATGTCAGCGCCAACTACCCGGCCCGCAAGGTCAGCGAAATCCTCCACGAGAGCGTCATGCAGGCGAACTCTTCCATTACCGCGACGATCTCGGAGACCCCGGCCCTGCAAGGCATGGGCTGCACCTTGGTGGCGGCGGTGCTGGAGAAGGCGGGGCTCTGGTGGGCCAGCGTGGGCGACAGCCACCTCTACCTGATCCGTTCTCGGAAACTGGAGAAAAAGAACGCCGATCACAGTTACGGCGGATTCCTGGACCGCATGAAGGCCGAGGGCAAGGAGGTGGAAAAGCAGGCGGGCCTCTCCCGCAACATGCTGATGAGCGCGGTCACTGGCGACGAAATCGTGGAGATTGACTGCCCCAGTTCGCCCCTCCCGATCAAACCGGGCGACCGCATCATGATCTGTAGCGACGGCATGGACACCCTGAGCAAGGGCAAATTGATCCAGTACTCGCAATGGGCCAAAACGCCCAAGGATTGCGCCGAAGCCCTGCTGAAAGGCGTCGAAGAGGCGAAAAAGCCCCGCCAGGACAACACCACGATCGTAGTGGTGGATGTGCTTGAGACCGATGCGAAGCCCAAGCCGGCCCCGGAACGGACGACGCTGAAGGCGGCGCGCGGCGGACGCACCCCCGCGGAACGGAGCCGCCAAGCCGCAAGGGCCGCCCCGGGGAGTAAGGCGGTAACCGCCATTGCAGCGATCTTTGTCCTGGGGCTGGCCGCCTTTTTCATACTCCCGCGCCTCAACCTGTTGCCGCAGCAAACGCCCGACATATCCCCCTCGTCCCTGGAAGAGCCAGGGAGTACGGACTGGGATGCGGAGACAACCGCGGCGCCAGGGGCCGAGGCGGACGCCCCGGAAGAGACGGCCGCCGCCGAAGAAGAAGCGCCACCCGCGGAGGCGCCGCCCATAGAACTCCGCAGCTTCCGCGACCCGCTGCAGACGGGCCCCCCGGGGCCGCTCATGGTCGCGTTGCCGGGGGGCGCCTTCAAGATGGGAGACTCCGGCTTTTACGGCGACGCCAACGAGAAACCGCTGCGCGAAATCCAGGTACGGCCCTTTGCCATCGGCAAATTTGAGGTCACTGTGGCCGAATACCAGCGTTTTGCCAAAATCACCGGCAGGAAAGTGCCCGGGGGGACGGCCGGCCAGAACCAGAACCTGCCCGTATCCGGCATCACCTGGGAAGACGCCTATCTCTATGCCAAGTGGCTGACGGACCAGACCGGCAAACGGTACCGTCTGCCCTCCGAGGCCGAGTGGGAATATGCCGCGAGCGGCGGCAACGACAACCAATACTGGTGGGGCACCAATATGGAGGCCGGGCGGGTGCACTGTCAATTCGGTTGCCGCTCCCGCTTCGACATCCGCATGCCGATCCGCGTCGGCGGCCTCCCGGCCAACGGCTTCGGCCTGCACGAAACCGTGGGCAACGTCTCCGAATGGATCGAAGACTGCTGGCACCCCAATTACGTAGAGGCGCCGACCAACAGCCGCGTATGGTTGGGAGGCGACTGCAGCTACCGGGTGATCCGCGGCGGCTCTTACGAGAGCCCGGAGAAGGCGGTGCGCACGGCAGCGCGCGACCGCGCCCCGGCGACAACGCGGCAGCAAACCATCGGCTTTCGGATAGCCCGCGATCTGGAAGACGAGTAGCCGGGGACGCAGGGCCGCGAACGAGATGGGAGGCAACGCTGCCGCCGTACCATGCCAAAAGAGCATGAACGCAAGTTCCTGCTGAAGGGAGAAGCCTGGCGCTCCGCAACGACTCGCAACGTGCGGCTGATCCAGGGCTACCTGGCGAATGCCTCCCGTTGCTCGGTACGGGTGCGCATCGCGGGACAAGGCGCCTCGCTGAACCTGAAATCCGCCACCCTTGGGGTCAGCCGGACGGAATTCGAATACCCGATCCCGCTCCCGGACGCCCGCGAAATACTGGACGAACTCTGTATCCGCCCGCTCATAGAAAAGACGCGCTACTATGCGCCCTACCGGGGGCACATCTGGGAGATTGACGTCTTTGCCGGGGAAAACCGCGGGCTGGCCGTCGCCGAGATCGAATTGGCCGCCCCGGATCTGGACTTCCCGCTACCGCCCTGGGCGGGGCGCGAGGTCTCCGGCGACCCGCGTTACTACAACGTATCCCTGGTCAGCCATCCTTATAAAGACTGGAAGGCCTGAGCGCCTCCCGCTGCCGGCCCGGGCCGGCGGTTCGGACGCGATTCAGACGCGCGCCTCCTCCTTCTCCTCCATGTAGTGATCGGCATGCACCGGCCGCATCGCCGCGTTGCTCAGCAGGGCCAAGAACAGCAGCGCCGCCATCAGGTACATGGTCGTGTTGTACAAGCCGCTGGTCGGGTCCACGGTCCCCGGCGGCGCGATCTCCATCAGGCGGGCGATCGTTACCGTCTTGCTCTGGATCAACAGCTCGATCTGGTCCAGACCGGCCCCAAACTTGTCGTAAAAGGCCTGCGGCTCCACCCTCCCCGCCAGTTCATGGATCGCCCTGGACACCGACCTTTCGCGCAATGAGGTGATCGCCAGCGGCCCCAGCACGCCGGCGGTGCTCCAGGCAGTCAGCAGCCGGCCATGGATCCCGCCCACGAAACGGGTGCCGAACACGTCCGCCAGGTAGGCGGGGATCGTGGCGAAACCCCCTCCGTACATGGTGAAGATGATCATGGTGGCGGCATAAAAATACACCAGCCAGAACACAGCGGGGTGTACGCTGACCTGCTGGGCGCAAAAGGGGATCGAGCAATAAAGGAATATGCCGAGGGCGAAAAAGATCCAATACGTATTGCGCCGCCCCAGGTAGTCGGATGCGCTGGCCCAGAAGAAGCGCCCCACCATGTTGAACACGCTGATCATAACCACGTAAGTGGCGGCGAAGGCGCCGTCCACAATATTCGGCAGGGTAGTGCCGAAGATCTCGCGCATCATGGTCTTGGCGACGCCCAGTACGCCGATGCCGGCAGTCACGTTGAAGCACAGCACGATCCACAGCTGGTAGAACTGGGGCGTCTTCAGCGCCTGGTCTATATCCACATGCCGGTGCGTGATCATTTTCTTCTCGGCCTGTTCCTGCTCCAGCGGTTTCCAGCCGGCAGGACGCCATCCCTCCGCGGGGATGCGGTAGGAGAAGGCGGCCAGGGTCATAATAAAAAAGTAGATCAGCCCGATCAGCAAGAAGGTCTGGGCCACGCCCACATTGCCGGTACCCACCAGGTACACGCCCTCCGGGCCGGGCACGACCATGCTGGAGACCTCGTTGGCCCCCACGATCGCGACCTCCCGCAATTCGCCTGCGATGCTGGCGAAACGGCGCCCTTCCCGGGTCACCAGTTCGACGGCGTCGGCCGCCCCCAGATATTCGGGGGCGCGATAGAAGGCGCGGATCAAATATTCCTTGAGCGGGGCGCCGATCATCGCCCCGCCGCCGAAACCCATGATCGCCATGCCGGTGGCCATGCCGCGGCGGTCCGGAAACCAGCGGATCAGGGTGCTGACCGGCGATACGTAACCGAGGCCCAGTCCGCACCCGCCGATCACCCCGTAACCCAGGTAAAGCAGCCACAGTTGGTGCGTGAAGATCCCCAGGCTGCCGACCAGGTATCCCCCGCCCCAACAGCAGGCGGCGACAAAGCCGACGGTTCTGGGCCCCACCTTTTCCAGCCACCGCCCGGCAAAGGCCGCCGCCAGACCGAGACAAACGATGGAGACAGTAAATATCCACACGACCTGGCGCAGAGTCCAGTCCTCCGCGGAACTGGAGACCACGCCGAAAACCTTGACCAGCGCAGGGTTATAGATGCTCCAGGCATAAACGGAGCCGATACACAAGTGAATGCCGATAGACGCGGGCGGCACCAGCCAGCGGTTGAAACCGGGACCGGCAACGATGCGTTCCTTGGAAAAAAAATGAGCCAAAACTAACCTTGTACTCCCCTTCTTCGCCTGTGCGGCGGGCTGGCGTCCATGCCGGCCACGGATATCCGCAAAGCGGCGATCATACCGGCAAGCCGGACGATTTGCCAACCGGGTATGGGTTTCAGGACGCCTCTCTCTCCATTCGCTATTCCTGCCGCGGGCTTCAGGTATTCCTGCGCGAGCTTCAGGACGCCTCTCTCTCGACATACGGCACTCAGGCCGCTCCCTCTCGAGCTGGCTATTCCTACGGCGAGGCCGAACTCGACCCGCTCGCAGTGGGAACGCTCGTTGACGCCGGGACAGCCACCCTTTGCGTCCCGGAACATGTCGCCATCCAATCGCCAGTGGAGTATCCGGGCTTATCGGATTGACTGAAGCGCACAGACCGAATGGCCGCCCATCCCCCTGAAATTGCAGAAACTTGCAACCTGCAACATCGGCAATGGGAATCCCGGCAGCCGCGGGATATAATGATTGGTTTTCCCCTTCTCGGCAGTCGTTTGTTCCGGGTGACAAAACAAGGGGCGCCAGAGGAGTTATACACTTGGCTGTACACTGCCTCTTTTCCTGTTGATTCCGACAAAATCGAACCAAAGCCTGTCATCAAGAGCATGGAACTATTGCCCGGCCCGTGGAGACACGATCTGCAACAGCTGGTGAAGCAGGCAAGGTCGGACATATTCATCGCCTGCCCGTTCATCCGCTGCTCCGAGGCCGACTTTATCTGCCGGAACCTGCCGTCCGGAACAAAAGTGCGCACCCTGGCCGATCTGAGTGTGCGCAATGTTCTCAGCGGCAGCCTCGATATCAAGGCGCTGAGAAAACTCCGCGCTTTCAGCAAATGCTCGGAGGTGATTACCCTTCCCGGCCTGCATGCAAAAGTGTTTATCGCGGATGAAAAGAAGGCGATTATCACATCCGGAAACTTGACCTGGGCCGGAATAGAAAAAAATTACGAATACGGCGTGGTGATTGGCGACAAGAAAACAGTCACGCGCATTCGCGAAGATATGGAAAGTTATATCTGCGCCGGCACATCAGTGGACAGCGACAAACTGCGGAAAATTGAAAAGACCGCCGCACCTTTGCTTCAGAACCGAACAAGCCCGCCGCCGACCAGAAAAGAACACGAGTTGCGCCAACTGCTGGCCGAAACCCAAGTGGGCGGCCGCACGGCGAACGCCATTTTCAGCGATGCAATCTGCCGCATACTTGCGGATGGCGTGCCTCGCACGACCCGGACACTGAATAAGGAAATTAAAAACTTGCTCCCTGATTTATGCGACGACTCTGAACACTTGGCTGTCAACGGGGAGAGATACGGGAAAAAATACAAGCATCGGGTTCGGAATGCTCAATTTAGCCTCAAAAAACGCAACATGGTTCATTATGACAAGGAGGCAAGGATATGGAGTTTGAGAAAAATTTAAGGGCCTCTGAATAATGCCGGAAACATTCCGAACTCCCAACCTGCGGAAAAAAGGGAACAGGCGTTTTTCATAACAATCAAACAATCTCCCCACCCCAAAGCCCCCTGACAAACGCCTGCGCGGGCATAATCTCAATGCCGTCGCTTGTTTTGCGCGGGCGGGATTCGCGGCAGACGACTATGCGGCGTTTGGTGCGCGGATAGTCGGCGACC
>JAPPQA010000133.1 GCA_028817255.1 Gammaproteobacteria bacterium
GCGCCCTCGTCTTGCCGACTCCCCCTCAAGGGGGGAGTGATGCGTAAGAAGCGCTTTGCTTCCCTTCGATTGCGTAACGGCTTGTAGCGCCGTCTGGCGATGCGCCCGATACGCACTGCCCGGCCATTTTTTATGTAATTTTGGAGCCGGAAACTCCAGTTTTTATAAAATATTGTAGTTTTATGCCATGTAAAAATAATAGGTTACTTGCACTCTAAAATGCCCAAAGTATCTTGAACCTGAACGAAAAGCGGGTGCGAAGACTCAGGCGAGCTTGGCCCGCATTGCCTCCAGATAGAAGTAAATTCTGTGTATGCGCGTGGGGAAGCGATAGAGGCCGCGCTCGCCTTCCTGAGCGGGCACGAGGGCGCCCAGTTTGCGCATCCGCCTGAGGAAGTTGTCCAGGACCTTTCTTTCCGCGGCAGTGAGCGTCGGCAGCGACAGGAGCTGCTTTCTGGAAAACTCTTTCTCGAAGACCGGCGTGTGCCCGGCTATCTTTCTCAGGATGGAGCGGTATCGCGCGCCCCGCAATGCCAGGATGATCTCGTTATCCAGGAAGCGGCGCCCTACGGATTCGGCGGCCTCGAATATTCCGTCGAACGCCGCCTTGAACCCCACCTTTCCGTTGCTGGCGATTTTCCATACGGCATCACCGATCTCATGGGCCATTGCCGGCAGGCCGTCGGAATTTTTGGCGAGAAATTTGATGTTTCTGCTGCCGATCCCGATTCCGCCCCTGCGGAAGGCGTTCTCGAAAAACTCTTCGCTTTCGGAGCGCGTCCAGGGCTTTATGTCCACCATCGGTTGGAAGACCCTGCCCACGGACGGGTTGTGTTCCATCATGCGGCGGAAGCGCTCTTCCAGGCCGACGAAGACCAGGCAGACGGGATTTTTCCGCCTGCTGGTGGCCTCGCCGTCCACCATGCTCTTGAGCCAGTTGGCGAAGGCAGGCGTGTCGGCCAGGCCGTTGATGTCGTCCAGGACCAGCAGCAGCATTTTCCTGTCGCCGCCCGCGGTTCTGACGATATGTCCGAGGGTGTCGGTGAAGTTCCGCACGGTGCCCTGCCACTCGGCGGCGGGAACATTCAGTTCGATCTCGGCGCCGTACAAGCCGACCCTTTTGATGCGTTTGCCGAGCAGCGACCACAGTTTTTTGCCCCAGGATTTGGTTTCGTCGTTGTCTCTCAGGATTTGCAGGTGGGTCTCGCGCGCCAGGTCTTTTAATTCCCGCACCGCCCCCAGGTGCACATGCGCGAAGATGGCCTGCTCCTCGCGTTCGGCCAGAGCGCCGACCAGGGCGGTGATCGAGCTTTTGCCGATGCCGCGCTCGCCGGAAATCCAGCCGACTTGCAGCTGCCCCCGCCGCGCCTTGCGCGCCATGGCGCGCAACTCCGCGACTTGTTCCCGTCGCCCTACGAACAGCCCGGCATCCACCGGCCGGGTCGGCGTAAAGGGGCTGGCGTCCGGGTCCACTGCCGGCAATCCTTCTCAGGCGCGTACGCGAGCCACGACGAACCAATCCCAGATTTCTTCTGGCGCATCGGGGAAGTACCCGTAGTCGAATCTTTTCGTCAATTCCCAGGGATAATAGATTTTTTTCGGTTCGCCTATCTCTAAGCCAGCCTCCCGGAATTCCTTTTCAATCGTCTCCTTGGTGTGGTAGCACTGCGAGATTCGGCCATCGTCGGCGTAAGAATAATGAGGGTCCCCGTTCATTTTCTTGGTCACTTCAAATGCCTTTATGATCCGATCGACGTGGTCGGAGTTGTCGCCAAGGATTTTAGAATAATGTTTTCGCCAAAGACTGCATAGGTATTCCGTTGTATCGTAAGAGGGAAGAATGGCGATGAATCGCCCTCCGGGATTCAACGCGCCGACGATCCTTTTTAGTAGTATTGGAATATCGCTTCGTTTTTCCGGCAAGATAGAATTCACGGAAATGGCAATGTCGTATTTTTCGCTGGGGCGATAATCTTTAATATTAACTTTTTGCTTGCGAACGGCGATGTTCCATTTTTTGCCGACCTCTTCGGCAATGGCAAGGGCAGTCTCATTTTTATCTACGCAGGTGATTTGTTTTATTTTCGATGCATCGAGAAAGTGTATCAGGTTGCCCGGTCCACAGCCGAAATCAATAATCGAAGTTCTTTCGGAGATTACAATCTCGTCCAGGTAATCCAGCAGTTTATTGCGTCTGGCGTTATTTTTTCCGGGATCGGGTTTCGTCATCTCGGGGGCAAATGGGCCTAGAATGTAATTGTGATAATCTTCCGCAACAATATCCCAATTTACATCGCCGTCTTTCATAGGCAGGTTCCGATAACCGAAGATCAAGTTGGGGCGATTGCGGTAATCCGAGATTGCCTTCCATAATTTGGGGTTGGTAAAGAGAGTCGGGTTTCGCTTGAGCCAATGCGAATGATAGCCGGCAACCAAACTGATGATGAGAGAAAATTCATGATTTTTATCGTATCCTTTATCAATTATTTCCTGCACATGTACCCAGGCTTTGTAACAGTACGCATCGTATTGGGCGATTTCCTCCGCATTCATGATTTTTTCATAATGTTCGGTAGTGGAGATATCGAGATACTTCGGATATTTATGGCAAATAGACATCAATTCATGCCACACCGTTGAGAGATAACTGTTAACGGACTCTTTATTTTGCTGGTTCCAGAAGTGGGCGGTAAGACCCGCTGTTCCCAGGGAGATGATTAGGGCAAGGCCCGCGATAATCGTCGCAGTCGTCATTTGCCCTGCCCGATCTTCTGCAGGATGCCGTCCAGCTCCTCCAGAGAGGCGTAGCGGATCTGCACGACGCCGCCGCCGCCGCCGCGCCGCCCGTGCCGGATGGCCACCGGGGCGGCCAGACGCTCGGACAGGCGCGTCTCCAGCTTGCGGATGTTGGGGTCCGGGGATGCCGCCGCCCGGCCCCGGCCCTTCTTGCCGCCGCCGGCCGCGTCTTTGCCTTCCCCGGCCGCCGCGCGGCGCGCCAGCTCTTCGGTCTCGCGCACGGAGAGCCCCTTGCGCGCCACCGCCGCCGCCGTGCGCCGCTGCGCCGCGGCGGGCAGAGAGAGCAGGGCCCGGGCATGCCCCATTTGCAGTTCGCCGTCCTCCACCCGCTGCCGCACCTCGGGGGCCAGCGTCAGCAGGCGCAACAGGTTGCTCACCGCCGGGCGGGAACTGCCGAGCTGGGTGGCGACCTGGGCGTGGCTCATCTTGAATTCCCGGATCAGGCGCTCGATGCCGCGCGCCGTCTCCAGCGGGTTGAGGTCTTCCCGGCGCAGGTTCTCGATCAGCCCGATCAAGGACGCCTCGCGGTCGGACAGCGGCCGCACCAGCGCCGGGATGCGTTTCAGCCCGGCCTGTTGGGCGGCCCGCCAGCGGCGCTCGCCAGCGATCAGTTCGTAGGCGTTGCCGTCCAGGGGGCGCACCACGATGGGCTGTACGACGCCGTGGCCGCGAATGGAGTCGGCCAGTTCCTTCAGCGTTTCCGGCGGGATGCGCCGCCGGGGTTGAAAGCGCCCCACCCGGATCCGGTCGGGCGCCAGTTCGCGCAGGCCCTCCGCGTCCGCGCCCGGCTCTACGCCCAGCAGGGCCTCCAGTCCCTTCCCCAGACGCTTGCGCTTTGCCATTCGTTCGCGCCGCCTCAGGCCGGAGTCGCGGCCGTTTCCGCGCCGGCGCGGCGCAGCATCTCGCCGGCCAGGGCCAGATAGGCGACCGCGCCCTGGGAGGATTTGTCGTAATTCAGGATGGGCTGGCCGTAGCTGGGCGCTTCGGCCAGGCGCACATTGCGCGGGATCACGGTGCGATAGACTTTGTCGCCGTAGTGTTGCAGCAGCTGCGCCGATACCTCGTTGGCCAGATTGTTGCGGCCGTCGTACATGGTGCGCAACAGGCCCTCAATGCGCAGGGAGGGGTTGAAGTAGCGCTCGATGCCCCGAATCGTTTCCATGAGGGCGCTCAGCCCTTCGAGGGCGTAGTACTCGCATTGAACGGGGATCATGACGGAGTCGGCCATCACCAGCGCGTTGACGGTGAGCATGTTCAGAGCCGGCGGGCAGTCTATAAAGACGAAGTGGTAGCGTTCCCGCACCCCGGCCAGGGCCTCGCGCAGGCGCGATTCGCGGCCCTCGGTCTGGAACAGGGCTACCTCGCAGCGGGTGAGGTCGGTGTTGCCGGGCAGCAGATCGTAGCCGCTTTGGATGCCGACCAGGGCCTCGGCGGCGGCGCATTCTCCCAGCAGCACTTCCGCGGCGCTGTGCTCCAGCTGCCGCTTGTCCAGGCCGCTGCCCGCCGTGGCGTTGCCCTGCGGGTCCAGATCTACCAGCAGCACCCGGCGTTTGGTGGCCGCCATCGAGGCGGCCAGGTTGACGCTGGTCGTGGTTTTGCCTACGCCGCCCTTCTGGTTGGCGACCGCGATGATCCTGGATTTCAAAGCCGCTGCTCCTTTGTCCCCCGCCTGCGCTTCCTGCTGCCGGCGCGGTTCCGATGCCGCTTTCGATGTCGGCCCGGGGATTATCGCACAGGTTTCCCATCACTCCCCCCTTTACACCGGGGAGTCGGCAAGACGAGGGCGCAAGCCCGAAGTCGCGCCGGTGGGGGGAGCA
>JAPPQA010000134.1:0-7587 GCA_028817255.1 Gammaproteobacteria bacterium
AATATGTAAACGATGTCCCCGCACACCTGTAAAGGATGTGTCCGGTCTGTACACCGGAGGGAGAGGGGGAAGAGGGCGTCCTTCCTCGCTTCCCTCTCCCTTTGGGAGAGGGACCGAGGGTGAGGGCGGGAAATAGTGCACCTGGGCGCAGCTGCGCATTCGCCTCAGTGCAATCACGCGCTTTGTTACCCCCTTCGCGCAATATCCGGGCTAAGAAGGCGGCTAAGGGTAGAGGGGCGCCAGCCCCCGCCTCTTCGCCGCGCCGCTCGCCGCGGCGGCGGGCGGCACGGCGGCACTGCAATAGCGAAACGCCTCCCACAACGCCGGTCCCGACCACCCCTCCTCCTGGCGGTACAGACTGCGGTTCAGCGCCTCGAGTTGCTGCCGCATCTCCGGGCAGCGGCGTCCGATCTCCTCCAGCCGCATGGGGAGGACCTCCGGCCACAACTGCCGCCCCCAGTCCAACAGGGCCTGCCGCGCCTCGGCAGCCCGGCCCGCGCGGCAGGCGGCCCGCAAACGGGCACGCGCCACCCGCGCGCTGTCCGCGCTCCGCGACGGGACGGCGGGACGCCGGCGCCCCCGCCACCACCAAAGCGCCAGGGTAAGGGCCCAGCCCAGGGCAAGCGCGCCGGTGCACAGCCACCATAAGACGGGCAACCGGGCCGCCTCCTGGCGCGGCGGCGCAGCGGCCGGGGGGGCGGCCGCCGGGGCGGCGGCGGCAAGGTCCGGGGGCGCCATGGAGTCTCCGGGAGCGACGGCAGCCGCGGGAGGCGCGGCCGGAACTCCGGCAGCGGCAGCGGCGAGCACCCGTATCCGCTCGGCCGGCAAGCGGGCGTATTCCAGGCGGTCGCTCTCCGTGTTCCACCAGGGCAACGCCAATGCCGGCAACTCGTACTCGCCCGGCTTGCCGGGAATCAGAGCGAAGCGCTGCTCGCGGCTGCCTTGCAAGCCCTGCGCGTTGCTCTGGTCTTGCAACGACGGCTGATCGGCATAGGAGCGAAATTCCGCCGGCAGCGGCCAGTCCGGCAACATCAGCTGGTCGGGGAACAGCCCCGTGCCGCGCAGAGCGACGACGCGCGTCACCGGCGTCCCAACGCGGAACACCGGCGGCTGCTCGGCCCAGGAGGCGGACAATTCCAGGCGCCGTGACGGCAGCCAGGGCCGGTCGGCGGGAAAGGCGGCGGGCACGGGGCGCACGTCCAGGACCAGCGGCGGCGAGCGACGCACGATGACCTTCGTATCCACCCCCAGCGAGCGCAAACCGAATCTGGCCGAACCCTGGCGCGGCACCTGCGCCCGAAATCCGATGGGCGCCAATTCCAGGCGGCCGCTGGACTGGGGAATCAGGGCATAGCGCAGTTCGTCCACCCGGTAGGGCAGCTCATGCCGGGATACCTGGTAGTTCCGCTTGCCCAGTTGTTTTACCCGCAGGTCGCCGCCGGATGCCGCCTGCGGTTCGCCGAGCGTGGCGGACTGCATCGTCATCCCCGCCATTCGATAGAGGCGCACCGTGTAGAACACCTGCGCCTGCACGTAGGGATTCATGGGCTGCGCCTCCACTTCCAGGAAGATCTCCTGCCGCCCTCCGGCGGCGGCCGGCTGGTTCTGCTCCCGCACCTCCACTGCCCGCGCGCGCGTCGCCTCGTGGCCGAAATGAACCGGGGGGATCACCAACAACCCGGCGCGTTTCGGGAGCAGGGTCACGATCCATTTGTTCTCCCGGCTCTCTTTCCCCAGCACGAGGCGAAAGACTTGGCTCCTCTTGGTCCCCACCACGTCGAAGTCCTTGTGCAACGGGCTGAAGTCCGGCGGATCGGTAATATAGATGCTGCTCTCGAAGGTCACCGTAAAGGTCTCCCCGACCCGGATATCGTCGCCATCCACCCGCACGTTGATCTCTGCCGCCTGCGCCGCCGGCAACGCCGCCCACAACACGGCCGGCAACACCGCCGCCCGCAGCGCCGCCCCCCATCGCGTTGCCGACGAGGCCGCCATCCTCACTTGCCTTCCTTGCGCCGCATATCCTGGTATTGTCTGGAAAACTTGCGGCGCAGAAAATCGCCGCCGGCCTCGGGGATCCGCTGCAACCACATCTCCGTAGCCATCTCCTGCTCCCGCAAGACGGCAGCGCCGTCCGACGCCGTCCCCTCGCCTGCCTCCTCGCCTGCCGCGCTCGCCAGCGAATCGCCCTCCTCGCCAGCGTCACGCTCGTCGGCGGCGCCGCTCGATGCCGTCCGCTCGTCCCCTTCTTCGCCCGCCGCGCCCGCCGCGGAATCGCCCTCCTCGCCAGCGTCACGCTCGCCGGCGGCGCCGCCCGACGCCATCCGCTCGTCCCCCTGCTGGTCCTCCGCGCCCGCCGCCCCGCCCGCCGCCGACTCGTCCTCCCCGCCGCCGTCCCGCTCGCCAGCGGCGCCCGACGATGCCGTCCGCTCGTCCCCCTGCTCGCCTTCCGCGCCCGCCGCCGCGCCCGCCGCGGAATCGCCCTCCCCGCCGCCGCCCTGCTCGTCGCCGGCGGCGCCCGACGACGCCGTCCGCTCGTCCCCCTGCCCATCCTCCGCACCCGGTTCGCCCGGCTGCCCTTCGCCTTGTTCGCCGGCGGCCTCCTCCTGCCGCTGACGCAATAATTCGGCCAGCAACTCCCGATTGTGGCGGGCATCGTCGTGCCCCGGCTGCGCCTCCAGCGCCCGGGTATAAGCGGCCACCGCCTCCTCGTAGCGGCCCAGTTGCGCCAGGGCATTGCCCTGCAGATACAAGCTCAGCGCGTCGTCCCGCCCCTCCAGCGCCGCCAAGGCATCCTCATAGCGTCCGGCGCGATACCAGGCGGCCGCCTGCCATTGCGGATCGCGGAACTGCCGGGCGGCCTGCTCCATCCGCCCCTCGCGAAAGGACTGTGCCGCTTGCTGCTCGCCGCGCAACCAGAAGTCGTCCCAGGAAAAGGCCGCGGCAGGGGCGGCGGGCCAGCCGGCCAGCGCCACCGGCAACGCGGCCAGCAGGCAACCGCGGCGAAAAGCCAGGGCGGCCAGGGGCAACAAGGCCAGCACCAGCCAGGGGCCGCGTTCCTGCCAGCGCTCCGTCAACCGCAACTCCTCCTCTCCGGAGGCGCGCGCGGGCCGGGAAAAACCCGCCAGCAGGGCATCCACATCGCTTAGATCCGGCTGCCACTCGCGGTATTGGCCGCCGCCTGCCGCCGCCAGTCGTTGCAGCTCCTCCCGCTGCAGGGAGGAAACGACGATGGAACCGTCGCCGCGCTTCAGGAAACCGCCCTGCGGCTGCGGCACCGGCGCCCCCCGCGGCGTACCGACCCCCAGCACCGACAGGCGATAGCCCTGCCGCCGCAGCTGCGCGGCCCGATCCAGGACCCGGTCGTTGCCCGCAATGTCGGCGGCGATCAACAACAAGTCGCCTGTGCGGTAATCGCCGCCGCGCAACAGTTCCGCGGCGCGCGACAGCGCCCGGTCGGCACGATCCCCCGGCGACGGCGCGATCCGGGGCTCCAGAAAGGAAAGCTGCGAGGTAATGGTGGCCAGGTCGTCGGTCAGCGGGCTGACCACGAAGGGATGCCCCGCATAAACCAGCAGCGCGGTTTCGCCGCCGCCGCGCCGCTCCAGGATGTCGGCAATCTTGAAACGCGCCTGCGCCAAGCGGCTGGGAGACAGGTCGCGGGTCTGCATGGAGGGCGACAACTGGAGCAGGATCACCAGCGCCGCCTCGTCCCGGAACAGCGGTTGCGGCAGGCGCTCCCACACCGGCCCGGCAAGCGCCAGGACGCCCAGTACGCCGCCCAGGACTACAGCATACGGCCCGTACGCCGCGCCGCCGCCGGCAGGAGAGCGCAGCAGCAGGTGCGGCAACAATTCCGGGGCGCAATACGCGGCCCAGGAGCCGCTCGCCGGCGGGTGCCGGGCCAGGCGCCAGAGCAGCCAGACCAACGGCGGCAACAACAGCAGCCAGGCAGGCCGCAGGAAATGAAATTCTCCCGGCAACAGGCTCATGCCGCGATCATACCGCGTTCAGGCCGCGCTCAGGCCGCCCGCTGCCGGCGCCACAGCGCCGCGCCGCCCAGAAACAGGGCCGGGGCCAGCGGCCAACAATACAACTCGACATAGGGCCGGAAACTCTGCGACTCGGATGCCGTCGGCTCCAGCTCGTCTATATGCCGGTAGATCAGCTCCAACTCGCGGGCGTCGCGGGCGCGGAAATAATGCCCGCCGGTCAGCCGGGCCACTTCCCGCAGGGTCTCTTCGTCCAGCTCGGCCGCGGCGCGGCGGCGCCCGAACAGATCCAGCAGAGAGCGGCGCTCGCTGCCGATCCCCACGGTGTAGATGCGCAACTCCGCCGCCGCGGCATAGCGGGCGGCCGTCAACGGATCTACTTCGCCGGCAGTGTTGGCGCCGTCGGTCAGCAACACCAGCACCCGGTCGCCCGGGCGGTCGCGCAACCGTTTGATCGCCAAACCAATGGCGTCGCCGATCGCGGTCTTATTGCCCAGCAGCCCTACTGCCGTCTCCTCCAGCAGGGTACGCACCGTGCCGCGGTCAAAGGTCAGCGGCGCCTGCAAATAAGTGCGCTCGCCGAACAGGGCCAGGCCGATGCGGTCGCCTTCCCGCCGCTCCAGGAAATCCCCGGCCAACTGCTTGATCGCCTGCAGGCGGTCCACCCGCCCCTGCCCCGGCAACTCCATATCCCGCTCCAGCATGCTCCGCGACAGGTCCACCGCCAGCAGCAAGTCGCGCCCGGTCGCCGGCAGCCGCTGCTCTTCCCCCAGCCAGCGGGGGCGGGCAGCGGCCGCGACCAACAGCGCCCAGGCAAGCAGCGCGAGCAACAGGCCCGGGTGCCGCCACGACGGGCGCGCCCTGGCCTGCCGCGCACCGGTGGCCAGCTCGCGCGAAAACGGCACCCACAGCGGCGCCTCCGCCGCGGGCAGCGGGGCGAACAACAGGTAGCACAGCAAGGGCAGCGGCAACGCCAGCCACGCCCAGAGCCAGGCAAACTCGATCACGCCCCTGCCCCGCGCTCCGCCCGCCACTGGCCGGCCAGCCAGCGTTCGCACAACCGCAACAGGGCCTCGCCGTCCGTCGTCCCGGCATCGCGGCGATAGGGAGCCGTCGCCAGCGCCCGGCCCGCGCCGTCCTGGAACGGGCGCCCCGACAACCGGCGATCCAGCAACTCCAGCCAGCTTTGGCCGCTCAGGCCGGCCACGCCCTTGCGGCCATGCAGGCTAATCGCCGTGCGCCGCAGCCAGACGGACAGCGCCCGCGACAAGGCCATGGAATCCGCATTGCGGCGGTAACGCAGCCGCAGGCGCCGCAACTCTCCGCGGGCCGCCCACCAGGTCCCGGCGCGCCCGCGCCAGCAGCGACGCGCCACCCAGCAGGCCAGGCCGATCAGGGCCGGCAGCAACCACCATCCCGGCGCCGGCGGCCACCAGGAAATCGCTTCCGGCAGGTGAATATCGCGCAGCTCGTCAAGCTCCGGGTTCATCGGCGAAACAGCGGCCTGCGACCCAGCCCCCGCTGCAATACGATCAGGGGATCCGCGTCGGTGCGGCACTCCAGCAAACGCAGCCGGTAACGATATGCCAGGTCTTGCAGACGCTTGCGGCGGGCGGCAAAGCGGCGGCGATGGTCGGCGGCCATGGCCTCCCCGGCGACGTGCAGGGCCATGCGCTGGCGCCCGTCGCTGATACGGTAGCGGCCCGGCGGCGGCAGTTCGCACTCCAGGCGGTCGAAAAAGAACACCAGAAAGATCTCGCAGTGGCCGCTCAATGACGCCAGGCAGGAACGGGCCGCCCCCTCGTCCAAGCCGCGGAAATCGCTGAGCAAAAACAGCAAGCTCCCGGGCCGCACCACCCGCGACAAGCGTTCCAGCGCATCGCTGGCGGCCTCCGGCACGACTGCCGTGTAGCGCCGGCCGCCACGCCAGATCGGATGCCCGGCCAGGTAGCGCAGCAGGTGCAATACGGCCAGGCGGCCGCGGCGCGGCCGGAACTCCCGGTGCCCATCGTCGGCGAAGACCACCGCCCCCAGGCGGTCCCCGTGGCGCAAGGCGACCCACATGAGCAGGGCCGCCATCCGGCAGGCCAGCACGGCCTTGTAAGCGCCGCAAGTGGCGAAACGCATGGCGGCGCGCAGGTCCAGCCACACGAAGACCGGCCGCTCCCGCTCCTGGCGAAAAATCTTCGTGTGCGCCCGGCCGCTGCGGGCCGTCGCCCGCCAGTCCAGGTGGCGCACATCGTCGCCAGGACTGTAGGGACGGGACTCCTCGAACTCCATGCCGCGGCCCCGTAGCGGAGACACGAAACCGCCCGGCGGCGCGGCGCCCGGCAGCTGGCGGCCGCCCAGCGCCAGGGAGGCGGCGGGCCGCCCGAGGGCCAGCAATTCCGACAGGGAGACACGGGCCGGGTCGGCGCCGCGACGGCGGGGTTCGCCTGCCATCAAGGCACCGAGACCCGCGACAGGAGTTCGCGGATCGCCCGGTCGGCGGTGATGCCTTCCGCCTCGGCCTCGAAATTCAGAATCAGCCGGTGGCGCATCACGTCCGGGGTCACTTCCTGAATATCGTCCGGGGTCACGTAATCCCTGTCCGCCAGCCAGGCGTGGGCCCGGGCGCAACGGTCCAGCATGATGGTGGCGCGGGGGCTGCATCCGTATTGAATCCAGCCGGCGAGATCGTCGCCGTAAACGGAGGGATCGCGTGTCGCCAGCACCAGTTGCACCAGGTATTGCTCCAGGTTCTCGGACATGTAAACGGCAAGCGCGGCGTGGCGGGCGGCCTGAATCGCCGGCAAGCCGATCCGGGCCTTCGGGGGGCTCTCGTCCGTGGCCGCCGCCGTCTCGGCACGCGCCAGCCGCAGGATCCGCCCCTCCTCGGCGGCACGCGGATAGTCAATGCGCACATGCATGAGAAAGCGATCCAGCTGCGCCTCGGGCAGGGGATACGTACCCTCCTGCTCGAGCGGGTTCTGGGTCGCCATCACCAGGAACAACTCCGGCAGGCGGTACGTCTTGCCGCCGACCGTGATCTGGCGTTCCCCCATCGCTTCCAACAGGGCCGACTGGACCTTGGCCGGCGCGCGGTTGATCTCGTCGGCCAGGATCAGATTGTGGAACAGGGGCCCCTGCTGGAAGTGGAACCCGCCCTCCCGCGGCCTGTAGATCTCGGTGCCGGTGAGATCCGCCGGGAGCAGGTCGGGGGTAAACTGGATGCGCTGAAAATCCGCCTCGATCCCCAGGGAGAGGGTCTTCACGGCACGGGTCTTCGCCAACCCCGGCGCCCCTTCCACCAACAGGTGGCCGTCCGCCAGCAGCGCGATCAGCAACCGGCTGACCAGCACCTCCTGCCCGACGATGCGCGAACCGACGAAAGCGCCGAGACGGCGGAACTCGTCCTGCAGGGCCTGCACCGCGGCATCGCCGTCATCGCCGACGCCGCGGTTTCCCGCGGCAACAGGCGGCGGGTCGTTCAGTTGCGCCATCGCCCCCGGAAGGATAAGTTAAGAGAATACATGCGGCCCCCACTACGGGAATAAGGTCTAAATAAAGTGCAAGGGGAAAAATATAACAAAACCTTCGGGCAAGGTGTACACCG
>JAPPQA010000134.1:8069-11302 GCA_028817255.1 Gammaproteobacteria bacterium
GCCGCACCCGCTACGCCCGCCGCGCCCGCCTCCGGGGAATCGGCTTGAAAAAGGTCTTCAGCGCCGACAACCTCATAGACGCGGGACATGTGCGCGGCCTGCTGGAGGCCAGCGGCATCGCCTGCACCCTGAAGAACGAATACCTGGGCGGCGGCATCGGCGAAATCCCCGCCGTGGAGTGCTGGATCGAAGTCTGGGTGCGGCACAACCGCGATTACGGGATCGCCCGGCGGCTGATAGACGAAGCGCTGTACGGCATGCCGGAGCGCGGGCGGCGGTGGCGTTGCCGCCGTTGCGGCGAGCGGCTGGAGCCGCAGTTCTCCCACTGCTGGCAATGCGGCAGCGAACGGCCGGAGCGGCTGGGGCGCCGGACCGGAATAGCGGGCGCGTGAATCGGGCATATGCGTGACGCCGTAGCGGCGCCGGCGAGCGGGCCCGCGGAGCTGTGGGGGCACCCGCGGGGGCTGTACGTCCTGTTCCTGACCGAGATGTGGGAGCGCTTCAGCTTCTACGGGATGCGGGCGCTGCTGATCTTCTACCTGACCAAACACTTCCTGTTGGCCGACGCCGAGGCGAGCCGCATCTACGGCGGCTACCTGGGCATGGCCTACGCGCTGCCGGTGATCGGCGGCCTGCTGGCCGACCGCTGGCTGGGGCTGCGCAAGGCGGTGGTCTTCGGCGCCGTGCTGCTGTGCCTGGGGCACTTCGGCATGAGCTACGAGGGCGAGGGCGGCCTGCGCACCGACGCGGGGATCGTGCCCGACCGGCAGGGTCTGCAGATCCTCCACCTGTCGCTGGCCCTGATCTGCGTGGGCGTCGGCTTCCTCAAGCCGAGCATCTCCGCGCTCGTCGGGAGCCTGTACCCGCGCGAAGACCCCCGGCGCGACAGCGGTTTCACCCTGTTCTACATGGGCATCAACCTGGGCGCCTTTGCCGCCTCCCTGATCGTGGGCGCGGTCGGAGAGTTCTACGGCTGGGGATACGGCTTCGGCCTGGCCGGGATCGGGATGCTGGTCGGACTGGCCACCTTCCTGTACGGCCAGCGCTTCCTGGCGGGGGCGGCGGAACCGCCCGACCCGGCGCTCCTGCGCGGCAAACTGGCGGGGTTGCGCCGCGAACACTGGCTGTACCTGGGCGGGCTGGCCATGGTGCTGCTCACCTGGCAGCTGCTGTTGCGGCCGCAATGGGTGGGGTACGGGCTGGCGGGCGCGCTGGGTGTCGCCTGCCTGCTGCTCGGCTGGCACGGCCTGCGCCACTGCGACCGCCGCGAACGGGACCGGCTGGCAGTCGTGCTGACGCTGACCTTCTTCTCCGTGGTGTTCTGGGCGCTGTTCGAACAGGCGGGCAGCTCCATGAACCTGTTCGCCGACCGCGCGGTGGACCGCGACTTCGCCGGCCTGTTCACGATCCCCGCCGCCACCCTGCAGTCCCTGAACGCCGGCTTCATTCTCCTGCTGGCGCCGTTATTCGCCGCGCTGTGGGCCCGGCTGGCGCGCGCCCGGCGGGAACCCTCCACCCCGGTCAAATTCTCCCTCGGCATCCTGCAGGCCGGGCTGGGCTTCGGCGCCCTGGCGCTGGGCGCATTGAACGCCGGCGAAGACCGGCTGGTAGCGCTGGGATGGATCGTGCTCGCGTACTTCCTGCACACCACGGGAGAGCTCTGCCTGTCGCCCATCGGCCTGTCCATGGTCACCCGCCTTACCCTGCCGTCGGTAACCGGCCTGGCCATGGGGACCTGGTTCCTGGCCACCGCCTTCGCCGAATACCTGGCGGGACTGATCGCCGTCCTGGTCACGGCGACGCCGGCGGCGGCGGCAGACCCCACGGCGTCCTACGCCCAGGTCTTCGGGCAGCTGTTCCTGGTCGGCGCCGTCAGCGGCATCGTGCTGCTGGCCCTGGCCCCCAAGCTGAGCAGGATGACCCACGGATTGCGCTGAGCCCCCGGCATCCAGCCATAACAGCGGCCCCGGGTCGCGTCCCGTTTCGCGTCCCGTTCCCGCGCAGCCGCGTCAGCCGCGTCAGCCGCCTGCCACGAGCGCCGCCATCTCCCGCAATCCGATCGCTTCCACCCCCCTGGCGACGGGATAACGCTCTTCTCCCTCGTAAACTACAAAAGAGCGCTTCGGTTTCAGGTCCTCGCGGGCGTGGTAAAAGCCCTTACTGGGAGCGGCGGCAAATCCGCGCTTGATCTCGATGGCCCAGGTCCCGCGCCGGCCCGGCAACTTGAGCAGCAGATCGATCTCCGCGCCCGCGGAGCTGCGGTAGAAACCCGCCGTCGTCCGGGGCGGGGCAACGGCCAGGAGATTCTCGATCACGAACCCTTCCCAACTCGCGCCGACCACCGGATGACCGGCCAGGGCGTCGTAGTCCGCAATGCCAAGCAAGGCGTGGACCAGCCCGCCATCGCGCACATAGACCTTGGGCGACTTAAGCAGGCGCTTTTTGACATTCGCGTGGCAGGGTTGCAGCCGGCGCACCAGGAGCAAATCGCCCAGCAGGGCGATATAGCCGGTCACCGTAGGCGCGCTGACGGCAAGACCGGCGGCCAGCCTGGAGGCGTTAAGCAGCGTGCCCTGGCCGTGGGCGAGCATCGTCCACAGCCGCTCCAGCGTCTCCGCCGGAATACGCCGGCCCAACTGCGGCACATCGCGCTCCAAATACGTGCGAATGAAGTTCTGACGAAAAGCGAAACTGTCGGCGTCGCCGGCGGCAAGAAAACTGTCGGGGAATCCTCCCCGCACCCAGAGTTTTCTCATGAGCCGCGCATCGGCAGCCGCCTCCAGCACATCCAGGGGATTCAGTCGCACATACTCGATTCGCCCGGCGAGGCTTTCTCCCGACTGCCGGAGCAAATCCACCGACGCCGAACCCAGGATCAAAAAGCGCCGGGTCCGCTTTCCCCGCCGGCGGCCCCGGTCAATCAGGCCGCGCAGTTCCCGAAACAGTTCCGGCGTCCGGTGAATCTCGTCGAGAATGACGAGGCGATCCTCGTGCTCGCCCAGGTAAAGCGCCGGGTCCGCGAGCCGGTCGCGGTCCGCGCGGGTTTCCAGGTCCAGGTAGAGCGCGTCCGAGCCTTCGGCGAGCGCCAGCGCCAGCGTCGTCTTGCCCACCTGGCGCGGACCGAGCAGGGCGACGGCGGCCTGGCGGCCCAGGGCATTCAGAACGGTGCGGTATGCGCGGCGGCGTATCATCCTTGCAAATTAAAAGATAGACTTTCGATTTGCAAGGATCGG
>JAPPQA010000135.1 GCA_028817255.1 Gammaproteobacteria bacterium
CAGGGGGACGCCCTGGATTCACCTCGACTTGTCCAGCGGTTCCCGCAAAGGCGGTTTGGCGCACATCCCCACCGAGGTCACCGGCTTCGGCGTGCGCCTCAGCCTGCGGCTGCTGCTGGACAAGGCGCTGCCGCCGGGCTGAGGGGGGAGCCGAAGAAACGGGCGAACGCATGGATTCCAGCGATTTCAAAAATCTCCGCTGCCAGGTCATTGATTCGCATGAGGCCGGGACCGCGACGCATAAACAAGTGCTGTTGATTATGGCGCAGACCTTCGACACGGAGGGGGCGATGATTCTCTGCGAGCCTTCCGTGGTTGACGCGAAAGCAGGGACGCCCGATATCGCAATTATCGATCCCGAGTCCGGCTTGCACATAGTCGAGGTGAAAGGCGTCCGGTTGGATAAGGTGCTTTCCATCCAGGCGGGCGGCGCGCTTGAAATCGCATACGAAAACAGAAATGACCGGAGAGACCCTTTACGGCAGGCCAGGGCTGCCATGTTCGATGTCAAACATGCCGCCGAGCGCCATTTCGGCGGCGAGCTCAATGTGGCCTTTGAGTGCTGGGCGGTGTTCCCGCGCATACGTCGCAGCGATTGGGAGCATAAATTCGGCGATGCCGTCTCCTCCAGAACGGAAGTGCTGTTCCTGGACGATCTCGAGTCGTCAGAGCTCGGCGACCGAATGCGGGCGCGGGGGCGGGACCGGCTGCAACAGTTCGGGATCGCCGGGCCCGTGCCCGAGGGCCAGATACGGAGCCTGCGGGCGGCATTCGGCGACTCGGCGGTACTGAGACCGAGGGGGCGTCCCTCGTCTTATCGGAAACCCCCCGAGGGTTCCCTGGGCGAACGCCTCGCGGAATCCGATGCGGAGTATCGGGTGCTTACCGAACAGCAGCAGGCCCTTGTCAAAGCGGAATGGGATCGCGGCCCCAGACTCGTGCGCGGCGTCGCTGGCAGCGGCAAGACCGCCGTCATGGCCACGCAATTTGCCCGGATGGTGGAACGATTATACAAGCGCTCGGGCGAACTGTTCGACAGGCAACAATTGTCGGACCAGCGGCAATTATTGGCGGTCTGCTTTAATCGGACGCTCGTGCCGCTTGTCCGCCACTGGATTGAGGAGGCCTATCGCCAGCGGACACGCGCTTCTCTGCCCGCGGATATGGTTATGGTTACGCACTTTAACAGTCTTATGTACCACCTCGCGCAGAAAGACATGGTTCAGTACCAACGTATTTTGCCCGATCAGGACCCTGGTGTGCGAGCACAACGCTACCTTGCGGAGCTTGAAGGCGGTGCCGACACGGAGTTATTCGACGCCATCTTCGTTGACGAGGGCCAGGATTTTCACGAAGACGAATACCGAATTCTGCTGAAGTTGTGCCGGCGCAGGCAGAACGATTTGCCGCTGTTTGTATTCTATGACGAGGCCCAGAATCTCTATGGCCGGGTACGACCAAAATGGATCGATCTGGGACTTGCGATTCGTGGCCGCGCCATAGTCCTGGGGAAGGCGTGGCGCAGTACGCAGCAGATCGTGGAACCGGCGTTCAATGTCCTGCTCGGCAGTTACGCGCAGGTGCCGGTCGGTACGAGCAGCTTCGCGGATGTTGCGACCTTGAGAAGCAGGGAACTGATCGAAACGCGGGATGATTACGTTGTCGTAAAGTTTGCGCCGCGGCAGGGAGAACCGATTCGGTGCGTCCGGCACACGAACGAGGAGGCCGAAAGCGCGGCGATTGCGGCCCGCGTCGAGGAACTTTTGCGTAAAGAGAACCTGACTCCACAAGATATTCTAGTACTGACATTCCGCAAAGAGAGGGCGGACAGGCTCCGGCAGGGGATTGGTGAACGGCTGGGCCCGGCGCAGGTGCATTGCGTGTACGATGAGGACAATAAGGATCTCTCCGCAATCCAGGAGGGCAGGATCGCGCTCTCTACGATCCACTCCGCAAAAGGGTATGAAGCGCCGTTTACGATCCTGGCGTCGGCGAACGAATGCGAAGACAGCATCAGGGGGCGCGCTTCGTTCTATGTCGGTTGCACCCGCGCCCGGCATTGGCTTGAAGTGTCGTGTTACGGAAACTCGAGCATCATGGCGGAATTCGAGCAATGCATCGCCGCCTCATCTTCATCGTAAAACGCCAACGGGCAAGTGAATTCGGTTTTCGGGAGTCTTTTACCGTTGGCGCGCAATATCCGGATTGGCGGGGCGGTAACGGGGCGCGATATTTCCGTTCGGCGGCCGGTGTCGCCGTCCCGCTCGCGGTTCGCGGGTGCAATTCCGCTGCCGGTCTTTTCTGCGCGCGTAGGAACTTGAGGGGAAACTCCTGATGAATTCGGAAAAAGAAATCGTTTTGCACGGCCTGTGGGACAGGCTGCTGGGCAGGTTTCCGTTCCTTGCCCGGGTGCGGATGCCCGCCCATATCCGCCGGGAGGCGGCGTATCCGGCGGCGCTCTTCGCGCTGCTGATGGGCCTCTACGTCTTCACTATGTCCGAGCATACCACCCTCGAAGATTCGGGCGCCTTCATTCTCGTCGTCAAGTTTGCGGGCATCGCCCATCCGCCGGGCTACCCGCTCTATACCATGCTCGGGAAACTGTACAGCCTGCTGCCCTTCGGCAATTTCGCCTTTCGCATCCAGCTGCTCAGCGCGACGGCGGGGGCGCTCGCTTGCGTATGCGTGTATTTTTGCTGTCTCGCCCTCTCGGCCGCCCGCTGGCCGGCGTTTTTTGCGGCCCTGTTTTTCGGCGTCTCGGGCATGCTCTGGCGCCAATCGCTGATCGCGGAGGTCTATTCCCTGCACGCGATGTTTTACTTTCTGTGTCTTTATCTGATCCTGCGCATGCGGCACGGATTCCGCCGGCGGGAACTGTTTTGCCTGGCCTTCGTTTTTGCCCTGGGGCTCAGCCACCACTGGCCGCTGCTGATCCTGAACAGCCTGTCGTTTTTCCCCCTGCTGCTGGTCGGCGCAATCCATACGATGAAGCAGAACAGGCCGCTGGTCGCGCTGGCCGACGCGCCCAAACTGGCCGGTCTGTTCTGCCTGGGATTGCTGCCCTACCTTTACGTCGTCATCCGTTCGCTGTTCGAGCCGTATATCGCGGCCTACGGGCCGGTGTCCTTCTCCGGCCTGCTGGATTACGTCCTGCGCACCCGGTACGCGGCCACCGACGTCAATCCTACGGCTTCTATACAAGACACCCTGCTTTTTGTGCGCTATTTCTTCCACCGCTACCTTGCGGAGATAGGGGTGGTTTCGGCCCTGGCGGCCTGCGCGGGCCTGGCGTATGCCGTCTTCACTAAAAGATGGAGCGTGACGCTCGCGCTGCTGATCGGCTTTTGCTCCAGTTCGCTGATACTGCTGTTCTTCCTGCATTTCGACTACGACATATTGCGCCGCGAGGCGTATATGTCTTATCAGGCGGTGCCCTTCGGCATCGGCGCCATTGCCCTGCATTACGCCCTGGCGGCGGCGCTGCACGGCCGGCCGGGCAAATTGCGCAAAGCGATCCCGGCGGTCGCGGGACTGGCGTTCTGCATAACGACGCTGGCGCAGAATTTCGAAAGGAACGACATGCGCGACAACTCTTTCGCTTACGACTACGCCCGCACCATTCTGGAGTCTCTGCCGCGGGATGCCATCCTGTTCCTGTTCGGCGACCAGCACCTGGGGCCGATTTCCTACACCGGGCTGGTCGCGGGAGTTCGGCCCGATGTCCGCATTTATTCTCCGTTCGGGCATCTTTTCGGAAACCGCCTGTTCAATATGGAAACGGACAGCATTACCTACGGGCAGGAGAAAATAAAGCGGTTCATGAAAAAAGAAAAGCGCCTGTTTTTCACCACCCAGACGCGGCCCTTCGACGGGCTGCGCGAGCACGGCTTCCACTACCACGGGCTGTACTACGAGGTGTCGCTGTCGCGGACGCAAACGCCGGACGACCGGCGGCGCGAGCTTGCCCGCGCCTTTCTGGACCGGTATCGCAACGATCCGCACAGCGATCTCTGGAATTACTACAGGCAGCGCGTCATCGGCGAGAGTTGTCACGTCCTGGCGCTCGCGGGAGAGAGCCATCCTGCATTTCAGGAGCATCACGCATGCCGGCGGGCCCTGGCGGCCCACCTGTTATTCGCCAAGGAAAACGCCCGGGCCTCCAAGCGGTTCCGCGCGCTGTTGGAGGAGGACGTAGCCCCCTGGCCCAAGCCGGAGCGCGAGTGGCTGTACGAACAATACCTGCGGGCCGAACTCGCTCGCATCCCCGAAGCCTCGGGGGATGCGGCCGCAAAACTCAAGGCCTACCAGCGCGCGGTGGACCAAGTCTTTCCGGCGACGGAAATCCGGCCGGTCTGCGATAACGAGATCCCGAAATTGCTGCTGGAGATCGGGTTGCAAGTCCCCGTGGACATTCGCCTGGCCAAATTGGTTCGCAAATTCGGGCACTGCCGCAATCTGCGGCCGTTGTTCGCCAAGGCGAAGAAAGAGCGGTCGAAGGCCAAGTGAGCCCGGCGGCGCGAATCCGCCGGCATTGCCTCCCATAGGCGGGTCTCGCCGGGCGCCCGGCAAATATCCGCCATTCCCTCTTTTTT
>JAPPQA010000136.1 GCA_028817255.1 Gammaproteobacteria bacterium
ACCCCACCGCCCAGGAGAACCGCAAGGGCCGCCCAGGCTCCCCCTCAAGGGGGGAACAAAGGCAAGATTGCTCCCTCCGCCGCTACGGCGTACCCTGCAAGCTCATGCCCGAATCCGCAGCCACGCAAACAAGAGGCGTCGAGACGAATCGCCACGCCCGCCTTTCCGCGGCCGACCTGAGGCCGGCCTTCCGCCTGACGCTGGCGGGCGCCGCCGCCGCGGCCCTGGCGGCGCTGTGCGGCTGCGCCGTCAACCCGGTGAGCGGCAAGAGCGACCTGGTCTTCATGAGCGAGACCGAGGAGCTGGCCCTCGGGCGGCAATACCACGGCGAGATTATGCGCCAGTACCGGGAATACGCCGACCCGGCCCTGAGCGCGTATGCCGCCGCCTTGGGCGCCGCGCTGGCTCGCAACAGCCACCGCCCCGGATTGCAATTCCGCTTCACCTTGCTGGACTCCCCGGAGGTCAACGCCTTCGCGCTGCCGGGGGGCTACATCTACATTACCCGCGGCATCATGGCGTACATGAACTCCGAGGCTCACCTCGCCGGCGTGCTGGGCCACGAGATCGGCCACGTCACCGCGCGGCACGGCGTGCGTCAGCACAGCTCCTCCAAGATAGCGGAGTTCATCGGCAAGGCGCTGCTGCGCAAGACCGACGACCAGGCGGTAACGGCGCTGTCCAACTTGCTGGGCGGCGCGATCCTGCGCGGCTACGGGCGCAAACACGAACTGGAGGCAGACCGCCTCGGCGCCGAATACCTCGCCCGCAGCGGCTACGAACCCCGGGATATGATCGGCGTGGTCGGCATCCTGAAAGACCAGGAAGAGTTCGAGAAGCAACGGGCTCGGGAAGAGCGGCGCCAGCCGCGCATCTACCACGGCGTCTTCTCCACCCACCCCGACAATGACCGGCGCCTGCAGGAGGTCATCGCCGCCGCCGACCGGTTCCGCGGCACTGCCGCGGCTGCAAGAGACGACGCGGCCTTCATCCGGCGCCTGGACGGCATGGCCTTCGGCGAGCGGCAATCCGGCCGCCGCATCCGCGTCGTCCAAGTGCGTCCCGGCGAGCGCATCGCCGACCTCGCCCGCGTCTCTAACCTCGAACGCCATGCGGAGGCGCAACTGCGGCTCCTGAACGGCCTCTACCCCGATGGCGAGCCGCGGCCCGGGCAATGGATCAAGATCGTGCAATGACCGCTGAAGTATAGTAGATTCATGCGACAGTCGAGGAACGCGCGAGAACTTTTTCGGATGCGTCCGGCTTGGCATATATCCGCATCCCGCCGTGAGCGAGGATAAAGACCCGTCTTTTAATACAAGCTTGAAACCCCGCTTGACGCGGCAACAGGGGAAACATGAAGGCAAAACCTTTCTATCGAAAGCGCCTGCGGGCCGGTATTCGACCGTTCGGGGCGAGTAAAAAATGAAGTGGCTTATTCTAGTCCTGGCCATCGCCGCCAATGTATCGGCCAATCTGCTGATTAAAATTTCCATAACGCCGCCGCGCAAACCCCCTTCCATTGCCGAGCCGATGGCAACGTTGAGCAATTGGCCTTTCTTGCTGGGGGCGGGGATATTTGGCGTGTCGCTCCTGCTCTACGCTACGGCCCTGGCTCGCCTGCCTTTGAGCGTGGTGCACCCCATCCTGAGCACCACAACGGTGGCGGCCGTCGCCCTGGCCTCAATGCTGATCTTTCGCGAGCCTTTCCACTGGACGACGGCGACCGGGATCGTACTGGTGATCCTTGGCGTAACGCTGATTACGATCCAAGTGGCCTGACGATAAACTTTACAACCCTACTCCCCGGCCGCCGCCGCGGGCACTTACCGCGCCTCGCCGCTGGCCGGGCCGCCCCGGGAAATATCAACAACAACAGCGGCATCGGTCCGCACGGAAAAATGAATCGGCTGTTCGATTGCAGCGAAGGATTCCACGCTCAGGAGATATTTCCCGCGCGGCAGCCTCGTCTCTATTTTCGGGTTTCCGCTACCGCCAGAATCATCGTTCAAATGCCGTGGCCTGAACCACTTAAAGTCGGCCCCGTAACGACCGAGCGTTGCATACAAATCGTCGTCTTCGTCATCCGCTGTTACCGTTATGGTCACATCCGATTCATCGCTTACAATCAACCGGAAGAATTGCTGCCCCTTTTCTATTGAAGAGAGCTTTCGCTCTCCCAGCGGGAGTTCTTCATGTTCTTCCTCAAAATGCTTCTTGATATCGAATGTAGGGGTCAACGAATCCCACCTGTATTGCAATACATGAAATGCCCCTACAAGAAGCGCGCCAATTGCCGCAAAAACACATATCAGCGCCAAATCGGCTTTTAAATTCCAGGATTTTTCAACAGCGTCAGACACGTTTGTCCACCTTACGCGGCAAACCCATGTGCAAAACGGCTTTGCATGCAATATTATGCCCCGGCGATGACCTTGTCGAAGCTGCATTTGCCGCCGGCATCCTCGCCGGAACGCCAAACCGCATCGTGCGCCCAGGCCCGCGTCGCGGAACGGCTTTTATCGTCATGGCCTTGCCTTTCCTCAGCCGCGAGCGCGGCTCGGCCGCCACCGGATTGGCAGCGGCAGGGTAGCTCCCAGGCCCGTATCGCCATGGCGCGCATTCGCAGTTCGGCCACCGCGGCAGGGATACTTTAGAATGTCTCTCCTTCCGCCCCGCAAGCGCAGTATGGACATCACTGGATTGGCAACGGCAGGGGTCGTGGCGGGCCTGACCCTCGGTCTCGCGTTGCAAGGGGGCATATGGTGCGTCGCATCGGCGCTTTCTTTCGCTGTATTCGGCAATGTCATTTCCGGCCTGCAGAGCGGCGAACTTCTGAGTATTATGTTACCTGGCGAGCCCTCCGGCAGGTACTACTATAACAAGGCAGAGCGCCCCACACAGTTCTGGGTGGGCATGGCGCTCGAATGTGCGCTCGCCATTTTTGTCCTGGTCTTGTTTCTCCGGGGCGGGTTACCGCCAGAGGCTGCCGAATAGGCCGCGCGACCGAGGGTTGGCAGTGTCGCGTCCCGTCAACACGATCCGGGCGAGCGCAGGAGCGGCGCGCGCCGCCTGCCTTGCCCTGCCGCTGGCGCTGGTCGTTTCCTGCACGGGCTCGGACGGCTGGCGGACGGCGTCGCGCGCCGCCGCCGGACTCGCGCCCACGCCGGAGGAAGAGCAAGGCGCCGTGATCCAGTGTTACGCGGCGCCGGTATGGGGCTGGCGCGGGTGGTTCGCCGACCATACCTGGATTGCGCTCAAGGGCCGCGCCGCCGACTCCTACACCGTTTACGAGGTGATCGGCTGGCGGGCGCGACGCGGCCTGCCGACACTGCGCATCGAGCGCGACATCCCCGACCGCCTCTGGTACGGATCGCGTCCGCGCCTGCTGGCCGACCTGCGCGGCGCCGCCGCGGCG
>JAPPQA010000137.1 GCA_028817255.1 Gammaproteobacteria bacterium
CGGGCGCCGCCTCTTCCTGGAGCTCTGCCTCCGCGGGAGAGGCGTCGGGCGCCGCCCCCTCCCGGAACTCCGCCTCCGCGGGAGGGGCGTCGGGCGCCGCCGGCGCCGTCTCGCTAGCCGATACCGCCCCGGCGACCAGGGCGCAAGACCACAGCGCCAGGGCGAAGAAATCCGATCGGTTCATCCTGCCGAGCGCTCCCCCCGGATTTTACCCTCACCCCAACCCTCTCCCGGAGGGAGAGGGGGAAGAAGGCGCCCCTCCTTCGCTTCCCTCTCCCTTTGGGAGAGGGACCGAGGGTGAGGGCGGGAAACGGCGCAGCTGCACACTCGCCTCATTCGCGCAATATCCGGGCTAGCGGCGCCGGGGAGAGGGCGCGGCAAAAGCGCCCCGGGAG
Organism: Gammaproteobacteria bacterium; assembly: GCA_028817255.1. Classification (NCBI taxonomy): domain Bacteria; kingdom Pseudomonadati; phylum Pseudomonadota; class Gammaproteobacteria; order Candidatus Porifericomitales; family Candidatus Porifericomitaceae; genus Candidatus Porifericomes; species Candidatus Porifericomes azotivorans. The sequence goes on from JAPPQA010000137.1 coordinate 396, forward strand.
GCAACCCGCAACGGCGGCGTTGCCGCGCCGCGCGCCGCCAGCGCATCGTCCTCCTCGCCTTCCAGGTACTCTATGTACTCCTCGCGCAACTGGCGGTAATCCTGCAAGACCTGCCGGTACTGCGGCGCCTGATCGGGGGACGCGGTGGACAACGCCCGCTCCACTTTGGCGATCAACCCCTCCAATTCCTCCAACTCCAGCGGCGGCACGCAGCCCTCCCACTCCTCGCACTGCGAGAGGTACAGGGCGAGGCCCTTGCCGATCGTGGTGAACAACTGGATGCTCTCCTCGAACAGGCTGGGGTCTATGAACAAGGCGCTCAGCCGTTTGAAGTACTGGCCGATGGCCTGCTGGTAGCGCAGAAACCGGGCGCCCAACTCCGAGGGGCCGGCGGCGCCGTCCCCCGCGCCCTCCAGTTGCCCCAGCCCTTCGACGACACGCTCCACCGCGCCGGTCAGGCGGCGCAAGTCCTCCGCCGCCAGCGACGACCGATCCGTCAGCAACACGACCATAGCGACATCTACGACCAGCGACCCTTCCGGCGCCGCCGCGCCGGGCGCATCGCCGGGGTCCTGCACCGTCAGCGGCTGCCCGGGTCCGGGCGCCGCGTCGAGCCGCTCCAGGTTCCCGGCCAGCGACCCCGAGCCGGCACCCGCCGGGTCGGCGCCGCCGACGGAGCGGTCTATGGGCAGGAACACCTCGGCGGCGACAGCGGGTTGGTTGACCAAGTCGGCAAACTCCCGCACCGTCCCCGACAGCCCCAGGGCAGCGACAGCGCGCTGTGCCGCCACATCCAGCCCGCCGCCGAAAAAGCGGCTCCGCGGGTGAAATGCGGGGTCTTCGTCTGCGCTCTGGGCGAAGCGCAACTGGCCTGACGGCCCAAGCTCGATCACCGTGGAACCGGGGCGCAGGAAACGACCGGCGGCGACAATCAGGGCATTGCCGGCGTACAGCGAGCGCTGCCCGCCTTCCGGGGCCGGCGCGATGTCGCCATCCGCCTCCGCGCCCCCCACCGCGAAGATGGACAAGTTGCCGCCCGAACCGGCGGCCCGGCGCAAATCCGGGGAAGACGCGCCCGCCGCCAGGTCGCCGTCCAGGATCACCTGCCGCGCCAACAGCACCAGCCGCCCCGGCGTCCACAACGCCCCCGTGAGCCGCAGGCGCCCCGTCTCCACGCCGCGCCCGTCCGCCGCGCTGGCAAGCGCCGGGTCCGATACCCGCGGCAAGGCCGTCTCCGGCACGGCTTCGGGAATCATGCCGCCCAGAAACACCGGTCCCGCGAAGCGGCTCAGGTCCGGCAGCGACAAGGATTCCAGGGCGCCCTCCCCGTGGAAAGTTCGCGCCTCGGGGGCCGGCGCCGTGCCGGACAAGCTGCCGGCAAGGCTCGGGGCAGCGATCTCCAGGGCCGCCCCCGGCATATCCGGCCGCGCCAGCAGGTAGGTCTCCAGGTCCGGCGACGATACGCTCTCGAAATCCTGGAAACTCCCGATGTAGCGCCCGATCGAGGCGCCGTCCCGGAACCCATAGACCCGGCCCAGCGTCGGCGTCACCAGCACCGCCCTTGCAAATCCCGCGCCGCCCTCCGGCAACTCCAGCGTATCCGCGTCCGCGCCGCCGTCCAGCAGGCGCGCGCGGCCCGCCGCGCTCACCAGGAAGCGGTCCGCTCCCGCCTCGCCGCGCAGGGAAGCGCCGCTGTAGTCCCCCTCCAACCGGAAGCGGTCCGCGCCAGGCCCGCCCCCAATGGCGCCGCTCACGCCGCCTCCCGGGTTTAGATTGAAGGCGTCCGCGCCGCCTTCGCCCGAGAGACCCCCCGTCAGCGCCGCTTCCACCGTGAACGTGTCCGCGCCGGCGCCGCCCCGCAAGTCGCCCGCATGCGCGCCATTCACCGTGAAGGCGTCCGCCGCCGAACCGCCTTGCAGCTCCTCAATGCCGCCGAAGGCCAGCGTTTGGCCTCCGCTCGCGTAACGGTCCGCGGCGCCCACCGTCCAGGACGCCGCCGCGCCCAGGCCCGTCAGACGGTCTGTAGTCGCAGGGCCGCCGCGCAGCTCGCCAATGCCGCTAAAGGCGCCGACCGCAACGCCCCCCGACACGCCGCCGCCGAAACCGTCCGCATCCGGCGTGCCGCTCAGCGTCACCGACACCGCCATCGTCGAATCCGCAAAGTCCAGCACGTCCGCTCCCGCTCCGCC
>JAPPQA010000138.1 GCA_028817255.1 Gammaproteobacteria bacterium
CGGCGCGACTTCGGGCTTGCGCCCTCGTCTTGCCGACTCCCCCTCAAGGGGGGAATGATGAAGGGGGGAATGATGAAGGGGGGAGTGATGCGTATGATCCGCTATTCTTCGGCTTTCTCGATCTTCCCTCTCAAGGGAGGAGTGGCGCCCTACTCCGCCAGGCGCTCTTCCAGCAGGCGGCTCGCTTTTTGCGGGTTGGCCTTGCCCTGCGAACGCTTCAGCAGCTGGCCGACCAGATAGCCCAGCACCTTCTTCTTCCCCTCCCGGTACTGGCGCACCTGTTGCGGATGCTCGCGGATCACCGCGTCCGCCATGTCGGCCAGGACTCCCTCGTCTTCGATTTGGCGCAAGCCCTGCTTGCGGATTAACTCGTCGGCGTCGCCGCCATCGTCCCACAGAGACTGGAACAGAACCTTGGCGATCTTCTCCGATATGGTCCGGTCCGCGATGCGCCGCACCAGACCGCCCAGCATCCGGGCAGTGACGGGGCTTTGCTCAATCGCAGTGTCGTGCCGGTGCAAGGCGGCGCTCAGGGGGCCGGCGATCCAGTTGGCGCAGATCCGCACCGCGCCCCCGGACGCCTCCACGCACCGCTCGAAGTAATCCGCCGTCGTCCCGTCGGCGGCGAGCGATTCCGCCTCCGCCGCGGCGAGCCCGTAGCGGTCGGCGAGGCGCTCGGCCCTGGCGTCCGGCAATTCGGGCATCCCGCGCCTGGCCTCCTCCAGATACTCGGCCGACAATTGCAGAGGCGGCAGGTCGGGGTCGGGGAAGTACCGGTAATCTTCCGATTCCTCCTTGCCGCGCATTTTTTGCGTTTCGTCGCGCGCCGAGTCGTAGAGCATGGTCGCCTGTTCCACCGCGCCTCCGTTCTCCAGAATGCCGATATGGCGGCGCGCCTCGCAGCGGATGGCCTTTTCCACGAAGCGAAAGGAATTCAGGTTCTTGATCTCCGTCCTTGTGCCCAGCCGGGTTTCCCCCCGTCGCCGCACCGATACGTTGGCGTCGCAGCGGTATTCTCCCTTCTCCATGTTCGCCTCGGAGACTCCCGTGCATTTCGCCAGCGCATGGATCTTTTTCATGTATGCCACCGCTTCTTCGGGCGTGCGCATTTCCGGCCGGGACACGATCTCGATCAGCGGCGCCCCGGCCCGATTCAGGTCAATGGCGGACGCCCCCCGGTATTCTTCGTGCAGCGATTTCCCGGCGTCCTCTTCCAGGTGCGCGCGCTCGATGCCGACGAATTTGAATTCTCCGTTTGCCGTGGGGATGCGGACGCGGCCGTTCTTTACGATGGGGAGTTCGAACTGGCTGATCTGATAGCCCTTGGGCAGGTCGGGGTAGAAGTAGTTTTTGCGGGCGAATACGGAGCGGGGCGCGATCTCGGCATCAATGGCGCAGCCGAAGCGCAGCGCCAGCCGCACCGCCTCTTCGTTCAGGACGGGCAGGGTGCCGGGCAGAGCGAGATCGAGCGCCGAGGCGTTCCGGTTGGCGTCCGCCCCGTAGGCGTTTGCCGAGCCGGAGAACAGCTTGCTGTCGGTGGCGAGCCGGATATGGATCTCCAGGCCGATAACCAGCTCCCACTGCTCCGGGACTGCGCTCATGGCGCCGCTCCGCCTGTCTCCCGGTTCGCGCCGCCGCCGGCCGCGGTCGGCGCCCGTTCGTGCCACGGCACGGCCTTCTGGTACTGGTGGGCCAGGTTCAGTATCCGCGCCTCCCGGAAGCGCCCTCCGATCGCCTGCATCCCCACCGGCAGGCCGTCGCTGAAGCCCATGGGGACCGAGACCGCGGGCAGCCCGGCCAGGCTTACCGGCGCGGTAAACAGGTCCGAGAGGTACATGGTGACCGGGTCGTCCATCTTGGCCCCCAGCGGAAAGGCCGGGGTGGGCGCGCAGGGGGCGACGATGACTTCCACTTTTTCCAGGGCGGCCAGGAAGTCGCCCAGGATGAGGCGTCTTACCTTGAGCGCCTGCTGGTAGTATGCCTCGCGGTACCCCGCGGACAGCACGAAGGCGCCGAGCATGATCCGCCGCTTCACCTCCCTGCCGAAGCCTTCGGCGCGGGAACGCAGGTACAGGTCTTCGAGATTCGCCGTGTCCCGGCAACGGTAGCCGTACCGTATGCCGTCGTAGCGGGCCAGGTTGGAGGAGCATTCCGCGCAGGAGATGACGTAATAGGCAGGGACGGCCATCCGGATATGCCGCATGTCCAGTTCGGTCACTTTGGCGCCCAGCTTTTGCAGCTGGTCCAGCGCCGCCGTGAACGCGGTCCCCACTCCCGCGTCCAGATCGCTGCCTAAACACTGGCGCGGGACGCCGAGCGAGATCCCGGCGATGGAGTCTTCCAGCGCGGACGCATAATCCTGCGCGGGTTCGCGCGCCGATGTCGAGTCGCGGGCGTCGTGGCCGGCGATGGCTTGCAGCAGCAGCGCGCTGTCTTCCGCGGTGATGGTGATCGGCCCGGCCTGGTCCAGGCTGGAGGCGAAGGCGATCATGCCGTGGCGGGAGACGCGCCCGTAGGTGGGCTTCAGACCGGTGACGCCGCACAACGCGGCCGGTTGCCGAATGGAGCCGCCGGTGTCGCTGCCGGTGGCGGCGGGGCTCAGACGGCAGGCTACGGCGCAGGCCGATCCGCCCGAGGAACCGCCGGGGACCCGGTCCCGGTCCCAGGGGTTTGCGGTCGGCCCGTAGAAACTGGTTTCCGTGGAGGAACCCATCGCGAACTCGTCCATATTCGATTTGCCCAGCATGACCATGCCCGCCCGCTCCAGCCGCTCGACGACGGTGGCGCTGTAGGGGGCGATAAAGTTGTCTAGCATCCGCGACCCGCAGGAGCTTTTGACGCCCTCCGTGCAGAACACGTCTTTATGGATGACGGGGATGCCGGTCAGGGGTGTGGCTTCCCCCCCGGCCAGGGCGGCGTCGGCCCTGCCGGCCTGCGCCATGGCCTGCTCTTCGCTGATCGTGATCATGCAGTTGAGGCCGGGGTTGAGGCGCTTGCACTTGTCGAGCAGGAAACGGGTTAACTCGCTGCTCGACAGGGAGCGGCGGCGCAGCGCCTCCGCCATCGCGGTGATCGTCGCGGGGATCATTGCCGCCTGCGGGAGGCTACTCGATGAATTGCGGCACCAGGTAGAGCCCTTCCCGCATGCGGGGCGCGATGCGCCGGTAGGACTCGCGCCGGTCTTGTTCGGTTACCCGGTCTTCTCGCGGGCGGAGCGTGATGTCCAGGGGATGGTGCAGGGGGGGGACGTCTTTCGTGTCCGCCGCCTCGATTTCCCGCACCATGTCCAGGATCCGGGAGAAGTCGCGGGAGTAGGCGGCAGTCTCGGCGGGCGACAGGGCCAGCCGGGCCAGGAGGGCGACTTTGCGGATCTGAGAGTCTTGGAAGTCCATCGGGTTACGGAGGGGACGGCCTGCTTTGCGCCTATTTTAGCACGGGCGGTTCCTTGCCGAAAGGCCAGAAGATTGATAGCATTACTGCTATTATGTTTAGTGTAATCTACCGTTTTGCGCGGATGGCGGCGCGGCCCCCGTCCGCTGCCTTGCCCGTGGCGGCCCTGGCCCGTGCTTAACTGGGCGCGCAGCATTTTCTCCAATGACCTTGCTGTCGATCTGGGAACCGCGAATACGCTGATCTATGCGCGCGGCAGGGGGATCGTTCTGAACGAGCCCTCGGTCGTTGCGATCAGGAGGAGCGGGGAGGTCTTCAATCCCAGGTTCGTGTGCGCCGTCGGCGAGGAAGCGAAGCATATGCTGGGCCGGACGCCGGGGAACATGATGGCGTTGCGGCCGATCCGGGACGGCGTGGTGGCCAACCTGACCGCCACCGAGAAGATGTTGCAGCAATTCTTCCGCAGGGTCCACAACAATGGCTGGTTCCGGCCCGCCCCGCGGGTGATCGTCTGCATCCCGTCCGGTTCCACCCAGGTGGAGAAGCGGGCGATACATGAATGCGTCAAGAATGCCGGGGCCTCGAGCGTGAACCTCATGATCGAGGCCAAGGCCGCCGCGATCGGCGCCGGCATCCCTATCGGCGACCCGCGCGGCTCGATGATCCTGGATATCGGCGGCGGGACGACGGAGATCGCCGTTTTATCCTTGAACGGGCTGGTGTACGCGGAGTCCATCCGCATCGGCGGCGACAAGTTCGACGAGGCGATCTGCAATTATGTCCGCCGGTCCCATAAGATCCTCATCGGGGACGTGACCGCGGAGCGCATTAAGCAGGAGATTGGCTATGCTTATCCCGGCGAAGACGGTTTGGAAAGCGAAATTCGGGGGCGCAGCCTGGCGGAGGGCATCCCCAGAAGCCTGACGATCAGAAGCGGCGATATCCTTGAGGCGTTACGGGAGCCGTTGGCCGGTGTCGTGCAGGCCGTGCGGCTGGCCCTGGAGAAGACGCCCCCGGAGCTGGGGGCGGATGTGGCCGAGAGGGGATTGGTGCTGACCGGAGGAGGCGCCTTGTTGAGGAATATAGATCGGCTGCTTATGAAGGAGACCGGGTTGCCGGTCCTGGTTGCCGAAGATCCGCTGACCTGCGTCGCCAGGGGGGGCGGCCGGTACCTGGAAGTATGGGATGACCGCGATGCGGACATACTGGATGCGGTCGAATAATTCCGCGCCGCCGGGACCGGGAGCGCGGGGGGGGCCGCGGTGAAGGCCGAGGTTTCCGCGCGCCGCTTCGGCGTGGCGGCGGTGCTGTCCGTCGCCCTGATGATCGCGGACAGCAAGTACGGTTACGTGGACAGGGCAAGGTCCGTGCTGTCCGTTCTGGTATATCCCTTTCATGTGGTCGTGAACAAGCCCATGGAATACGCCGAGTGGATTTCGGGCCGCCTGCGCTCGAAGAAAAACCTCCTGGAGGAGAACGAGCGGCTGCGGGAGGCGAACCTGCTCGCCCATGCCAGGCTGCAGAAATACGAGACTCTGCAGTCCGAGAATTTGCGGTTGCGGGAGTTGCTGGAGGCGCCGCTGCGCCCGGACGAGTCCACCATCCTCACGCGGGCGGTTTCCATCGGCCTGCGCCCGTACCGGCACCAGATGGTCATTGACAAGGGGATACGGGACGGCGTGTACCTGGGACAACCGATAGTGAATTCCCGCGGCCTGGTGGGCCAGGTGTTCCGCGCGGATGCGTTTACCAGCACCGTCTTGCTGATTACGGACCCGCGCCATGCGGTGCCGGTGACGGTGCACCGGAACGGACTGCGGGCGATCGCGGCCGGTACGGGCGGCGACCGGCTGTCGCTGAAGTACCTGCCGGGCGACGCGGATATCCGGGAAGGAGATCTGCTGGTATCTTCGGGACTGGGGGAACGGTTTCCGACCGGTTATCCCGTAGGCAGGGTGACGCAAGTCGAGAGCGGCGCCAGAGAGGAGTCCTTTTCCCGCGCCCAGGCGTTTCCGGAAGCGCGGATCGAAAGCAGCCGAGAGTTTTTGCTGGTCCGGAAGCAGGAGGAATCGCGGGGGCTTTGAGGAAGGCGCTTCTTAGCGGCAAAAGCATTATCCCGGTAAGCTTTGTCGTCGCGTTGCTGTTGACGGCGCTGCCGCTGCCTGCCTGGGCGCTGGACTGGAGGCCGCTGTGGGTGCCCATGGTGCTGATCTACTGGTGCATGGCGGCGCCCGACCGGGTCGGGCTCGCGGCGGCGTTCCTGCTAGGGTTATTACTGGACGTGTATGAAGGTGTCGCCCTGGGGCAAAACCCGCTGGGGCTTTGCGTCATCGTCTATTGCATCGGCAGCCTGTACCGGCAACTGCGGCATTTTCCCCTGGTGCAGCAGTCCCTCGTGGTTCTGGCGCTGCTGTTCCTGTACCTCTTTATCGGCTTGGTCGTGCGGGTGGTAATCGCCGTTCCCCCGGAGGATTGGAGCTACTGGCTGCCGGCGATCACCAGCATGGTGCTCTGGCCCTGGCTGTTCCTGGTGCTTCGCGATCTCAGGCGCAAGTTCTTCAGGCGCAAGTTCTCCTGAAATGGAAAGATTGATCCTGGACCCGGGGCCTTCGCGGGAGGGCCAGTTGCTTACCCGCCGCCGGATCCGGCTACTGTGCTGGCTGATCTGCCTGCTGGCCGCCGTTCTGGCCAGCAGGATGTTTGTCTTGCAGATACTCGATCATGAGCATTTCTCCACCCTCGCCCGGGGCAACTACCTGAAGATCGTGCCGATCCCCCCGGTGCGAGGCAGGATCTACAGCAGCGACGGGGTTCTTCTGGCCGGCAATGTCCCCGCCTACGATCTCGTGTTGCGAACGGAGTACCTGGATTCTCTGGAACGGGCCCTGCCGCGCTTGCAGGGCATCGTAGAACTGGAGGATGCCGGGCCGGCGGCCGTGCGCGGACAGAGGAAGAGCAAGTTCCGGCGGCACTTTGCGATCAAGCGGGGGCTGAGCGAACAGGAAGTGGCCCGGTTCTGGGTCAACAATCATTTTTTCCCGGGTTTCGAGATTGTCGTGCGGTTCCGCCGGCATTATCCCCTGGCCGACATCGCCATGCCCGTGATCGGCTACGTATCCGGGATTGACGACGCCGAACTCGAACGGGTGGAAGACAGGGCGCAGTACCTGGTCCTGGGGCAGATCGGGAAGGCCGGGATCGAAAAGAGATACGAGCACCTGCTCAAGGGCAAACCGGGGTACCAGCGGGTGGAGGTGAACGCGGAGGGGAGCATCGTGCGGGTGCTCGAGGTCGTCCCGCCGCGGCGGGGGCAGACGCTGCGCCTGCACCTGGACGCCGCGTTGCAGGTGGAGGCGTATTACGCCCTGGAGGGCAAGAAAGGCTCGGTCGTTGCCGTGGAGCCCGGCAGCGGCAGGATCAAGGCCCTGGTCAGCTATCCCGCCTACGATCCCAATCTCTTCGTGGCGGGGATCTCCGGGGACATGTTCGCGCGCTTGCGGAGTTCCGGCAAGGCGTCTTTGTTTAACAGGGCGATTGCCGGGCAATATCCGCCGGGTTCGACCATCAAGCCGTTCCTCGCGCTGGCGGGCATGCACTACGAAGCGGCCCCCGAGACCGGCCTGTGGTGTCCCGGATGGTTCTCTCTGCCGGGCCGGCCGCCGCGCGTGTTCAGGGACTGGCGAAAATCGGGACACGGACGGATGGATATCCTGGCGGCGGTAGAGGAGTCCTGCGATGTCTTCTTCTACCGGCTGGCCCTGGAACTCGGCATAGAGCGCATGGGCGAATTCCTGGGACATTTCGGCTTTGGCCGGCGGACCGGGATCGGCCTGGAGGGGGAAAAGGCCGGCCTGGTGCCGTCGCGGGAGTGGAAGCGGGAACGGCGAGGCGAACGCTGGTATCCTGGAGATACCGTGGTGGCCGGCATCGGGCAGGGCTACATGCTGGCCACGCCGCTCCAGCTGGCGATGGCGACCGCGGCGCTGGCAAACCACGGGGAAAGGCGGCGGCCGTCGTTGCTCGGCGGCGGCGCCGCCGAGGGCGCCGCCGGGTCCCGTCCGGTCCCGGTGCCGGTGCGGGACGCAGGGTTGTGGGAGAGTATCGAAGAGGCGATGATCCGGGTGGTGCATGGCGGCAGGGGTACGGGACGGGCGATTTCCAGGGGGCTCGGCTTCACGGTCGCCGGCAAGACCGGCACCGCGCAGGTGGTCGCCCTGGAGCACACGGACGCCGACAAGGCCCTGCCCGAGGAGCACAGGGATCACAGCCTTTTTATTGCCTATGCCCCGGTACCGGCGCCGCTGCTGGCCGTGGCCGTTATTGTGGAACATGGAGGGAGCGGTTCCGCCACTGCCGCGCCGCTGGCGAAAAGGCTGCTCGTGCAGTACCTGGAGGGGCGCCTGGAGCGGCAGGTCGCCGGTTCGGGACCGTCGGGGTAGCCCGGTGATCGCCTTTGCCGCCGTTCGCCCTTCTTGCCCGGCCTCGTTCCGCCCGGCGTCGCCCGCCGCACCGCGAGGAAACTGACGATGGCCTTCCCGCAACATGGCGCTCGCGGTTCCCGGCTTTCCTGGCGGCGCTTCCGGCTGGACTGGACGATTTTCCTGTGCGCCGTGTCCATTTGCCTGATCGGCCTGGCGGCCATCTACAGCGCCAGCGCCGGCGATCCCGCGCAGCTGACTCGCCAACTTTTCCATGTGACCCTGGCCCTGGCGGCGATGATCCTGTTTGCGCGGGTGGATATCGGGACCTACCGCCGGTATTCGCCGCTGCTGTATCTGCTTTCCGTCGGGTTGCTGGTCTTCAGCCTGGTTGGCGGCAGTTCCGACACCGACATCCGACGCTGGATTGACCTGGGCTTCGTCAGCTTTCAGCCCTCGGAACTGACCAAGCTCACGCTGCCGATGTTCCTCTGTTGGCTGGCCGTTTGGCGGGGGCTTCCGGTGCGCGCGGGCACGGCGGCGCTGGCGCTGATTTGCCTGGCCGTTCCCGTATTCCTGGTCGCCAAGCAGCCCGATCTCGGCACCGCGCTGCTGCTCACCGCCGTCGGCCTGGGCGCGCTGCTGGTGGTCGGCATTTCGTGGCGGTTGGTCGGCGGGATCGGCATCGCGTCTTTCTTGAGCGTACCGTTGGTGTGGTCCTTTCTGCACGACTACCAGAAACGCCGTCTGCTGTTCTTTTTCGACCCCGAAAGGGATCCCCTTGGCGCCGGATACCACGTCATGCAGTCGGAGATCGCGATCGGGTCCGGGGGGATGTATGGCAAGGGATGGCTGAACGGCACCCAGTCCTACCTGGAATTTCTGCCGGAGCGTTCTACGGATTTCATATTCTCCGTTTTCTGCGAGGAATTCGGCTTCATGGGCTTTCTGGCGCTGTTGGCCGCCTATATCGCGGTCATTCTGCGGGGGGCCTTTATCGCCCTGGGGTGCAAGGATATGTACGGGCGCACGCTGTGCATCTCCCTGGTATTCGCTTTGTTTCTCTGCATGTACGTGAACATGAGCATGGCGTCCGGCCAGTTGCCGGTGGTGGGAGTCCCGCTGCCGCTGGTCAGCATGGGGGGGACGGCGATGGTGAGTTCCGCCATGATGCTGGGCATTGTCATGTCCGTGGCCAGGCATGGCCGCTGAACGGGCCGCGGAACGCCGGGGCGCGCGGTTGCGCGCGCTCGCGGCCGTCCTGCTGCTGCCGTTGCTGGCCGCGGCGGCCCGCGCCGAAACGCTGGACCGCGACCGGGTAGCCCTGTTCGTCGAACGCATGGTCGGCGAGCACGGTTACAGCCGCGAACTGCTGGAAGAGGCGTTCCGCGGCGTCTCCGTTTCCCGCGAAGTGCTGGAACGGATTCGCAGGCCGGCCGAGAAATTGGCATGGGGAGATTACCGGAAGATCTTCGTTACCCCGCAAAGGGTGGAACAGGGGGTCGAATTTCTGCGCCGCCATGCGGAAGTGCTGGGCAGGGCGGAGGAGGTTTACGGCGTGCCCCCGGAGATCGTCGCCGCGATCATCGGCATTGAGACCTACTACGGGAAGAACAAGGGCCGGCACGGCGTGCTTGCCGCCCTGGGCACGCTGGCCTTCCATTACCCTCCCCGGGCCGCGTTTTTCGAGAAGGAACTGGAGCAGTATCTGCTCCTGACGCGCGAGCGGGGGCTCGAGCCGAAGACGCTCAAGGGTTCCTATGCCGGGGCGATGGGAATTCCCCAGTTCCTGTCCAGCAGTTACCGTAATTATGCCGTGGACTTCGACGGCGACGGCAATATTGACATATGGCAGTCCTACGAAGATGCCGTGGGCAGTGTGGCGAACTACCTCAGCCGGCACGGCTGGAGCGGGGGGCGTCCCGTCGCCTCCCCGCTGCGGATGGACGACTCGCTCTACGACCGGCTCAAGCTGGAGGGCGACGGCGCGGAGCTGCGCGTCCGCACCGAGCGCCTGCCTTTCGTCCGCGGCGCGCCGCTGCTGGCGGACGCGGAAGCGCAGGTGCTCAGGCTGGTCTCCGGCGGGGGTAACGAGTACTGGGCCGGTTTCGACAATTTCGGAGTGATCAAACGCTACAATCGTAGCGACCTGTATGCGATGGCCGTGGCCCGGCTCGGGGAATTGCTGAAGGGCGGCGGCGCGCGCGGAGAGCGTGGGGAGGAACGATGAAACGATACGACGAAAATCCGGCGCGGCGCCCGGCAGGGTATGCCTGCGTTCTGTCGCTGGCGCTGGCCGGCGGTTGCGGGTTCCTGGACAGCAAGCGGGAAGCGCCTTACCGAACCCTGGACCCGGAATCCATCTCCGATGTAGTGCCGCGCGCGGAGCCGCGCAGCAAATACGGGAACCCTCCTTCCTACGAAGTCCTGGGCAAACGCTACTATGTCATGGAGAGCAGCGAGGGATACGTGGCGCGGGGCATCGCCTCCTGGTACGGCAAGAAATTCCACGGCCGGCGGACTTCCAGCGGCGAGACCTACGACATGTACCGGATGACCGCCGCCCACAAGGAACTGCCGTTGCCGACTTACGTGCAAGTGCGCAACCTGGAGAATGGCAAGAGCGCCATCGTCAAGGTCAACGACAGGGGCCCCTTCCATGACGACCGGATCATTGACCTCTCCTATGCCGCGGCGGTTAAGATCGGCGTGCATACCGCGGGGACGGCGATGGTGGAGGTCAGGGCGCTCGAGCCGGCGGACGCTGGCGGCGGGCGACGGGATGCGGGACGGCATGGCGGCGCCGCGCAGCCGCCCTCGAAGCCTGTTGCCAAGCCCGCCAGGGAAGCTGCCGCGGAGCCGCCGCGGGACGCGCGCCGGGAAGACCGGCTGTTCGTGCAGGTGGGCGCCTACCGGGATTACCGCAATGCCAGGAGCATAGAGCGCCGCCTGAACGATTCGGGCATCTCCCGGGTCGAGATCTTCTGGGAGGAAGCGGGAGACGACGCCCGGCTGTACAAGGTTCAGATCGGGCCGCTGGCGGACCGGCGGGAAGCGGAGCGGATGGTGGACCGGCTGTTCGATCTTGGGATTGATGGCGTCTTTTCCCTGGACTGAGAACGGCGGGCGGGCGCCCGCTGTCTTCATGACGCGGTAGTGCTGTACCGGGCGGTGTTACTGTTCCTGGAGGTCTTGCGCTGGCTGCCGTCGCGGGCGCGGGCGTTGCTGGGCCGTATGGCCGGTTGGGCGGCGCACAGCCTTGTCTCCCGCCGCCGGGAGATCGTGATGCGCAACCTGGAACTGTGTTTCCCGCGGCTGGATGCGGATGCGAGACGCCAATTTGCCAGGGAAAACTTTCGCGCCGCCGGCGTGAGTTTCCTGGATTTTCTCTGGCTGATCGCGACCCGCATGAAGGAAGGCCGCAGCTTTATACGGCTCGAGGGGGGCCAGTACCTGAAACAACTCGGGGACGGTCCCGTGATCTTCCTGGCGCCGCATTTCTTCGGCATGATAAGCGGTTTTTTGCGCATCCGCCTCGAACGCGAGGCGGCCGTATTCATGAAGGAGCCGCATAGCCCTTTGTCCCGGAAATTTCTGCGCGACTCCGCGCAACGGCTGCAGGTCGTTTATTTCTCGAACCGCGACCCCTTCTCGCGCGTATTGCGGTGGCTCAAGGAGGGGAATTCCCTCTACTACCTTCCCGACGTCAATGCGCCCCCGGGGGGCGGCACGGTGTTCGCCCCTTTGCTGGGCGTCGAGGAGGCCGCCACCATGACCTCGCTTTCCCGCCTGGCCAGAGCGACGGGCGCCCTGGTGCTGCCCTGCGTTACGTACATGCGCGAGGAGGGGGGATATACCCTGCACTTGCACCCTCCGTGGCGGGATTTCCCTACCGGGGACGATCTGGCGGACGCCAGGCGCATGAACCGCTTTCTGGAGGAGAGCATCAAACAGGCGCCGAGCGAGTACTTCTGGCTGCACCGCCGCTTCAAGACCCGTCCCCCGGGTGCGCCGCCGCTGTACGGCCCGAAGGGCTGCTGAGGCGCCGACGCCCCCTGCGGCGGCGCCGTACGATGAGGCCCGTTCCAAGACCCCCGACATGGCGATAGCCTACCTTGATGGCGGCTACCTGCCCTTGGCGGAGGCTCGCGTCTCCGTGCTGGACCGCGGCTTTCTCTTCGGGGACGGAGTATATGAGGTGATACCGGTGCGCGACGGGCGGCCCTGTCTGCTGGAGCGCCACCTGGAACGGCTGCGCGCCAGCCTGCGGGAGATCGAAATAGATTGCGAGGTTGATTCCGGCCAGTGGCGGGAAGTGCTGGGGCGGCTGATAGAGGCTCACGACTACCGGCGGAAATCGCTGTACGTGCAGGTCACGCGCGGCGTGTCCAGACGGGCGCACTGGGTGGATACCGGCGCGCCGCCGACCGTGTTCGCCATGTGCGACGAGGTGGCGGAACGCGATTACGGCGCCGGGCTCGCCGCCATTGTTTGCGAGGATATCCGGTGGCGCCGGTGCCACATCAAGGCCATCACTTTGTTGCCCAACGTGCTGTTGCGCCGCCGCGCCGCCCGGGCCGGGGCGGACGAGGCGATCCTGCTGCGCGAGGAACGGGTTACCGAGGGGGCGGCGAGCAACGTGTTCGCGGTCAACGACGGCATCGTCCGCACGCCCGGCAAGGACGGGACGATCCTCCCCGGCATCGCCCGCGATGTCTTGGTCGAGGCCCTGCATCGCGACGGCCGGGAGTGCCGGGAATCCGGCATATCGTTGCCGCAACTCCAGACGGCGGAAGAAATATGGCTTACCAGCTCGACCATGCAGGTTGCGCCGGTGGTGCGCCTGGACGGTTGCCCGGTCGGCGGCGGCAGGCCGGGAGCGCTGTGGCGCGCTGCCCTCGAGCTCTACCGGCGCCACGAGCGGCGGCTCTCCGCCGGGGACGATTGAAGCGGGATCGAGCTGGCGGGCGGCGCCGACCCGGGACGGCCTCGAGTAGGGAGATCAGGTCGCCTCGCCAGCATTCCGAGCGGCGGGAACCGGCAGGACCGCCCGGTGCGGGCTCGCATCCTTCCGCTTCGGGCGGCACCGGGCGCTGCCGGGTCCGCACGGCGCGGCGGGACTATCTTTCGCCGCCGCTGCGCGCACGATACGCGTTCCAGATAAAGGTGGCGGCGCGGGCAGTTTCGTTCAATCCCGGTGGCCGCCATTCGGCGAACTCCCCCTCCCATCGGCGCGCCAAGTTGCGCGCGACGAGTTCGTCGCCGAAGCGCCGGAATTTTTTCGCCGCCCGCCCGAATTCGTTCTTCAGTGGAAGTTCTGCGATATAAACTGGTTTGGCGGCGGCACATGCCTCGCTCAGCATATTGACTGAATCGCCGGTCGCCAGCAGGCGGTCGGAGGCGGCCAGGATGTCCAGGTACGGGTTTTCATCGCCTTCGCCGTCGTAGAAAAAACAACGGTCGCCGGAGAAAGAATCGGCCAGCGCGCGCCGGGCCTCCGGTCCGGTGCGCCGCGACGCGGTGGCCAGAATGCCGCCCGCGGGATCGGCGCGCAACGCCGCTGCCGCCAACTCGCGGCAGAATTGCGGCGTCAGGGAAAAGGCGCGGTTGTCGCCGCCGATCAGCACGGCGGTGCGCGGCGCGGGGATCGCGGCGAATCTTTTTCGTGCCGCGTCTTGCCGGGCGGTCAGCGCCTCTGCATCTATTGTGCCCGTCGCTCCCAGGATTGGGAGCGTTTTTGCGGCTGGATTCTTTTCCATGGCGCAAAGTTCCGCTACGGAGTAATCGTGACGTGGGGCGACAATGGCGTCGAATCGTTTTGCGTCGGCGCGCGGACGCTGTATGCAAACAGCAAAGGCGCCATGAGTTTTTTTTCTTGCCAGCGCTGCCGCCAGCGATTTCGCCCCGCAACAGACGACCATGTCGGCATGCGCGTCGCCGTGAATCTTATAAAGCCGAAGTTCGGCGGCCAGCGTCGGCGGCAGAATATTCGCCGCTCCCGGCGCGGAAACGATGCTGTGTGCGACTTCGCAGCCGCCGAGTGCCGCAATTTTTCGCGCCAGCCCGTACGCTTGATTCGCCATGCCGGCACCGCCGTCGGTCAGGGTCCGAATCAGCGGCGGGGTCATGGTTGCGGACGTATCTTCGTCGCTGGCGGCTTCAAAAACCGAACATGTGATCGAATGCGAATGCGTCGCCGACCTGTGCGCCGTGATAGCCGAACAGGCGGCAGGTGATATCGCGAATCGTCAGGTACGATTGTTTTCCCGCCTCTTGCAGTTGTCCGGCGTCGAATAAATCTTGACAGCAAAAGTAGAGGGAACCGCCAGCAGCAATGCGAACGGTTTTTTCGGCGATGACTTCTCCGCGCCGGTTTTTCAGTTGTAAATGGGTGTCGCTTTGGGGGTTCCACCGCGTACTGACTGGATAAATCAGGTGGCAGAACGTTCGGACGGGCAGAGGCGAAATACGTAAAAACAACCGCGTGGTCAGTCCTGGCGGCGGGCCTTTGTACGATTGCGGCTCGTTCTTATAGGTTAAAAGATGGTTAAACATGTGGGCGCCGAAACTTGTCTCGGCCATGTGTCCCGCGGATTTATGGGTGTAGCGAAAAAGCGCGTGCAGCCAGCCGTCACCATCGCCGCCATCAGAAAAATCGTAAACTAGTTCTACATGGCCGGATTCGCTTTCGTTTAATGTCGCGGCAAATTCGGATAGATTTAACAAGGACTGGTGGTCGCGCGGCAGGCAGCCAAGAAAACGGCGGGCCATTTCCTTGCCCGAGGAATTATAGGCAACGGCGGCAAGCGGCAGGTTTTTTTGCGCGGTGGACATCGGCGTCGGCAGGCATTCGCTGGTAAATTCCGTACGCGGCAAAATTGGCGCCGGCAAAATGTATCCCTTGCCGAGCCATTTTGACAACCGCGGAAGATTTTTATCAGTTGACAAATCGACGCGCTCCACATTGGCGTGATTGATGCGGCGTCGGCCCGTGCTATTGATTACCTCATAACGCGGGCGCACAAAATGTCGGCCAGCGCGGACTTCTATTTGCGCCGGCCATTTTACTTCCGGCAGCAGTTTGCCTAGATTGATCGCACACGTGGCGAAGGGCGAGATTTCCTCGGCAAAAGTTTCGATTTTGTCGCAACCCATGCGGTTGACGCCTATGGCATGGGCGGGAATCGGTGACGGGTGAGAATTTTGCACCCACAGGACGACTGAATCGCCGTCACCGGGGGCGGGAATGCCGGCGTATAAATCGGCAGGCCACGAGTTGGCGTCGTGAGTGCACGAGAGCTCGGTTGTCTCCGCTGCGAAATCGCCGTAGGAATCGGCAACATATTTTACAATGTCGTGTCCGGCAGCGCGTACCACATGCAAGAACACTTGCCCGCAAAAATCGGGCAGGTTGAATTCTCTTCTGAATTGCGCACTGTCCAGACAAAAGGACTCGTTGGCCGATCCGAGCGATTTTTCAAAGTCGGCTAGCGCGCGTCCGTTGCCGTCGAAAAGCCGTCCCCAGACAAAAGGCTCTTTCGCGCCGTAGGCGCTCCAATAGTTGGCGGTGGTCAGTCGCGTGTGGGCGTTTTCCTGCGCGCGAAAAAAAAGCAGATTGGTGGTGAAATTAAGCGGGTTTAAATAGCGTCGCGCATCCGACAAAAATCGCTCCGGCAGGCGCATTTCGTCCAGCGTAACGATTTCGCAGCCGGCGGGTGCGGCGTGGGCGATTTGCGCGACCACCGGGGCGGAATCGAAAATCGGCACGAACAGCAGGTCGGCGCCATCGCCGGCGAGGGCGGTAATCGGGCGCGTTTCCAGCCCCAGAGTCGGCATGTCGAAGCGCGCGACATCCTGCGCATAAACGGCGGAAAAATCATCGCCGGCGAGGGGATGAATGGCCGCGAATGCAGTCAGCGTATTTTGCGAGTCGTAAGCGGCGGCGCAACGGGCCGCTTTTATTTTTTCGACAATCGCCCGCGCCGCGTCCAGGCACAGCGGATGCCCGACGGCCTTGAAAAATACGGAGCCCTTGCCGGTGAGGTTGCAGAATGTTTCGATGGCGAGAGCCATTTCCAGTCCCTTTGAGCAGGCGCGGAGGTTATGTGCAGCGGCCGAAGAAAGCGGCGCGCGTTTTTTTGACCGTAGCGCTGAGAAAATGCCGCGCCGCTTCGCGGCGGCGGTACGATTCGCTCGTCACCCAGTTTAATTGGATGGTGCGCCGCTCTCCGGCAAAAGGCAAATGCCCGTGCCAGGCGTTGTCGTCGCAACGAAAGGCGAGAAGCGCGCCGTTGCCGGGCGCCACTTCCAAAAAATAATCGTCAATGTCGTCGCCGTTGTGCAGCAACCGTAACCGCCCGCCGCCGTTGTCATTCCAGTCACGGTTGAGATACAGCAATACGGTGATGAGTTTGCCGCTCGAATCGCGGTGAATTTTGCCGTCGGTTTGGCGGCAGAATCCGCGCACGGTTGTCATAGTTGGGCGACCTTGGATCGGCGCGTTCAGTTTTGCGGCAAGGATTCCCGCCGTCTCCGCACTGTGCAGTTCCGCTACCAATTCGGCGAAGGCGGCGCCGCATTTCAGCGCCGACAGCGGGAAACTTCCGGCATCGGGCGGTGTCGGAAAATCGCGGTGAATATCGGGTAGTTTTTCGGCGCGGACGAAATCCGGGCACAGCAAATGCGGAAACGGAGACGCGCCCGCCTCGGCCGCTGCAAGTTTCTCCAAATCCGCGAAGATCATGCGGCAATTTTGTCCAATACGCCTTTGTATGTCAAATTCCTTTTCGTTCCACGACTTATGGCGCCTGGGATGGCGCAGCAGGCGGTTTGCATTCGGCTCGCAAGCGCGATTTTTGCCGTCATTCCCGTGCAACAGGGAAGCCGGTAGCGCCCATATCTTCCCCGCATTGCGAGAATGCGCAATCTATGCCTTCCGGGAGCGCATTGACCCTGTCGGCGGCCCTGCGGCGCCGATGCCCTTCCAATGCCGATCGTCGTCTTCGCCGCAACTCGACGGGGATAGAGCTTGCCCGCTATCCGTGCGGGTTTTACCTGTGAATCCCGGGGGGCGACGGGATCATAGCAAGGCGTCGCGCCGGGCGCTGCCGCATGACGGCGGGTAGGCAATGGGTTCTGGGCAGCCTTCCCTATTCCTTGCCTGAATCCACCGCGCGTTGATCGAAGGGATTGATGCCGTAAA
>JAPPQA010000139.1 GCA_028817255.1 Gammaproteobacteria bacterium
AGCGCGAAGCGCGCGCTTTATACGCTGGATTCCCGCCTGCGCGGGAATGGCGAGGGGGGGCATGGGAATGGCGGGAATTTTGTTCACGGCGCCTCTTTCTTGGCTGCAAACAGTGCCAATTTTCTTCCCCTCGACTGCGTAGCGGCTCGGGGACCTGCCGGGCGCGCCCCCGGAGGCGGCTCCCCCCGCATATGCGGCGAACCCATACGCTTCCCGCATATGCGGCGGCGGGTGCTATAATCGCGTCCGCGGCCGCCGCAAGGCGGCGCATTCCCGAACAAGCCGCGAAAGCGCAGCTATGAATAAGAACATGACTCTCCGCCAAGCGCTGGCCGGCTGGCCCTGCCCCCCCCGCCGGCAACGGCCGCCGTCGCAACAGGGCCCAGGAAAAGCAGCACTGCGGGAAGCGGCATTGCAGGGAGTGGCATTGCGGCTGGCATTTGCCGCCTTGCTGGTCGCAAGCGCCGGTTGCGCGGGCGCCGGCAAGCGCCCCTCCGAGACGCCGCAGGAACAGGCCGCAAGCGGCAGCAACGACCCCTGGCAATCCTTCAATCGCTCCATGTTCTCCGTGAACGAAACCCTGGACCGGTACCTGCTGAAACCGACGACGCAAAGCTACGTGCGGGCAGTGCCCGAATGGGTCCGCGACGGCATCGGGAACTTCCTGGACAATATGGGAACGCTGAACACCATATTGAACGACTTCCTGCAAGGCAAAGTGGATCAAGGGCTTTCCGACACGAGCCGCTTTATATTCAACTCCACCATCGGGCTGGGCGGATTGGTGGACGTGGCAACCCCCCTGGGGCTGCCGGCGCACCGGGAAGACCTGGGGCAGACCCTGGCCGTGTGGGGAGTCCCCCAGGGGCCGTACCTGTTTCTGCCCCTGTTCGGGCCGAATACCGTCCGCATCCTCCCGGACCGGGTCGTGTCGCGGTTCACCGATCCCCTCACCTACGCGGAAAGCGAGACCCTGTTGACGACGGCGGTTCTCTCGGCCCTCGACGGGCGCGCCGGCTTCCTGGAGAACGAGGAATCCTTTCGGCAGGCGGCGGCCTTCGACCCCTATGCCTTTCTGCGCGACTTCTACCTGCAACGGCGCGCCTTCCTGATCTACGACGGCGCGCCCCCGGAATCGCCGGCGGCAGACTCGCCGCTCGAAGACGAATGGGAACAATGGGAGGAAGAGGAAAACGAATGAACGCCGCGGCAAAGACGTCCGACTCCAGCCTGGAGATCCTGCTGGCCAACCCCAGGGGCTTTTGCGCCGGAGTCGATCGCGCCATCGAGATCGTCAAGCGGGCCCTGGACCTGCATTCGCCGCCGGTATATGTGCGCCACGAAATCGTCCACAACCGCTATGTGGTCGAGTCCCTGCGCCGCCGGGGCGCGATCTTCGTAGAGGGGCTTTCCCAGATCCCGGAGGGGGCCGTCGTCGTGTTCAGCGCCCACGGCGTATCCCGCGCCGTACACCGGGAAGCCGCCGCCCGGAACTTGCGCGTATTCGACGCCACCTGCCCCCTGGTCACCAAGGTGCACAAGGAGGTGGGGCGCTACCGGGACCAGGGCTGCGAGTGCATCCTGATCGGCCACGCCGGCCACCCCGAGGTGGAGGGCACCCTGGGGCAATACCGCCGCCGCAACGGCGAGGCGGGCGGCATTTACCTGGTCGAGTCGGCGGCGCAGGCGGCGGAGATCCAGGTGCGAAATCCCGACCGCCTGGCCTACGTCACCCAGACCACCCTGTCCATGGACGACACCGCCGGGATCATCGCCGTCCTGCGCCGGCGCTTCCCGGCGATCCTGGGCCCCCGCAAAGACGACATCTGCTACGCCACCCAGAACCGCCAGGACGCGGTCAAGAAACTGGCCGCTCATTGCGATTTGATCCTGGTCATGGGTTCGCGCAACAGTTCCAACTCCACCCGCCTGATGGAGATTTCGCAGCGCGCCGGCACCCCCGCCCGCCTGATTGACGACGCCGGGGAACTGCGCCGCGACTGGCTGGACGGGAAGCGAACCGTCGGGATCACCGCCGGCGCCTCGGCGCCGGAACTGCTGGTGGAAAACGTCGTGGAACGCATTCGCCGCTGGCGGCAGGTAACGCTGCGCGAACTGCCCGGCCTGCGGGAACAAGTGATCTTCTCGCTGCCCCGGGCGCTGGCGGGAAGGCCGCGCCCGCCGGCGGCCGCGGCGCCCACAATCCGGGAACGCGGCAACGCCGAAACGTAAATCAAGCCGCGCTCCCCTCGGCCCCGACCCTATCCAGGCCCTCTACGATAGAGAAAGGGCGGGGCCGAGGGGAACCGACCTGATCTTCAGCCCCCGATCCTCAGCGGATCAGCGGCAATGTTCCTCCAGCGCCTGGCGGGTCTCCGCAATCTTCGCGGCCCGCTCCTCCTGATTGTACGCCAGGGACGCCCCGGCATCGGCGGGCTCCTCCCGGCGAATGCGGGTCAGGGAGTTCAGCGACGCCAGCCTCTTGCGCGTTCGGGCGCACTCGGCGGCCAGGGCTTGCTGCGCCTCCTGCTCCCGGGCCTGTTCTTCCTCCGCCTGGTGCCGTTCCTGGCGCCGCTGGTCCAGGGCCTCGGATTGCTGCCGCAGCCCCTGCACCGCCGCCTCCCTGCCCTTGCCGGCATACGGGCGCAACCGTTCCGCCTCCTTGCCAGGCGGCGGCTTGTTCGAGTACTGCACGTTGCCGTCCTCGTCCACCCATTTGTAAAACTCGGCCGCCGGGGCGGAAAGCCAGAACAGGCCCAGGCAGACGCCCAACGCCACTCCCCCGCACCGCCGACAAAGCTCCGCGATCATCAGCGGCTCCAGCAATATGCGGCACGATCCGCCCTGCTTTCGCCGCTATTCAGGGTAACGCCCCTGACATCCCTTTCCTGAGTGCTGGACAACGTTAACCTGTTGCATTTGGAGTCATTGAATTGGTTGAGCGCCCGCAACACGTAGCAACTCTCGATCCCCAAGCCCAAGCCGCTGCACCCGCTGATTGTGATCCTCAGCTGATAGTGCCCGTTGGGAGACAGTCCGTTCGCGGGAAAGCCCAGCGCCTGCACATCCGTCGTGTAGGTGTTGTTGCTGAAAAAATACCGCTCCTGCCGGGACGCCGCCTCCGCCAGCAGGGCCTTGCCCTCGGCGCGCTTGCTGCGCGCCACGTGCTCGGTGTAGGACGGATATCCGATCGCCGCCAGGATGGATATGATCAGCACCACCGCCATCAACTCGACCAGGGTAAAGCCGCCCTGGCCCTGCCTGCGCGACCGCCCGCGCCGGTCTGGCGCCGCCCGCGACCGCCGCCGCAATACCTCGTCGCCCGCGTTGCCCGCGCCTTGTTCTTCCGCCGTGCCCATATCGCATCCTCCCGACCGCTTCACGCCCAACTTCACGCCCAACAACTTCACGCCCAACTTCACTCCAGGTACTCCCGCCAACTGACTTCGCCGCTGTCCGCCGGCTGCAATCCCAGCGCCTCCACGCTCTGGATCTCGCCCGTGGACTGCTGCACCACCACCGTCAGCCGGCCCGGCACGTCCTCGCCGGGCTGGCCCAGGTGCAGGCTGGGCAGCGAGGCCAGCCCCGCACCGAGGTTGTACGTGCCCAACGCCTCCGAGACCTCGTCGCTGCACACCGCGAAGGCGCAGGTCTGCGTACCGAAGACCCCCTGCGGCTGCGGCAAGCCGCTGCGGAAATCCAGCCCCAGCACTTCGCTTTCGCCCAGCCCGCCGCTTGCGCAGGCGGCGGTGGTAGCGGTCGCGGGCGGCGAAAAGGCCGTGTTAAACAGCACCGAGCCCAGCAGCGTGGAGGAGTTCAGGCTGCGCTGGGCCGGCGTCGTACCGGTGCCGATGCGGTAGTCCCGCCGCCAGCCGCCGGCCGCGATCGCGCGCGCGCGCATGTTGTTAAAGGTCTCGTCGAGCGTGCCGTCGCCGTTGGAATCCACCTGCCCGTTGGTCAGGACCCGGGCGTTGGAAACGTCCAGCAGGGTGCTCAGCGCCCTCGTCAGCAGCGTCTGCGGGTCGCCGGGCGCGGCGAAGGGATCGTTCGGATCTATAATGCCGTACAGCGTCTCTTGCGGCGTGGTTGCCTCGTCGTCGTCCGACAACAGCCGGCCGCTGCCCGCATAGACCCACCGGTTGCCCTCCTCGTCCACCGCCAAAGTGGGCGCCGCAAAGATGGGCTGGTCGGTGTCCAGAAGCTCGACCGGGTTACCCCAGCTGCTGGGATCCGTGTCCTCGCCTATTTGCAGCCGGTAGAGGGCGCCCTTCGCGGGGTC
This sequence comes from Gammaproteobacteria bacterium, assembly GCA_028817255.1. Taxonomy (NCBI): domain Bacteria; kingdom Pseudomonadati; phylum Pseudomonadota; class Gammaproteobacteria; order Candidatus Porifericomitales; family Candidatus Porifericomitaceae; genus Candidatus Porifericomes; species Candidatus Porifericomes azotivorans. Next base: position 4,280 of record JAPPQA010000139.1, read on the forward strand.
GGCGGCGGTGGCCCTGGTGCTCCCCAGGGTGCCGTAATAAAGCGCCTCCGCGCGCAGGTCCAGGTCGAAATCGGCGACCGTGATGCCCCCCACGAAGTGATCGAAGTCGGTCAAAATGTTGATCTTCCGCTCCGGAGAGACGGAGCGGGTCTGCCCCTGCGAGCCCAACAACACCGCGATGTCATATACGTACAGGCTGGCGAGGGCCCCGCCGCCGATGTTCCCGTTGCGCTGATCCGGCCCCGAGCCCAGCACCAGGAACCACCGGTCCCGGTCCGTCGGGCTGCTGCCGCGCACCGGCACCACCACCGGCCGGGCGGTGGTGAAGCCCATGGTCGTGTCCGACAGCTCGGCGATCAAGACCGGCGGGTCTTCGGGGTTGGTAATATCCAGCACCACGAATGCGGAGCGGAACGACCGATCGTCGGCGACATCGCCATCCGTATTGCCCGCGCCCAGGCCATCCGACTGCGTATCCACCGGGACGGGGACCGGACCGCCGCCGCCCAGGCGGAAACCCGCCACCAGGATGGTCCCCCAGCCGTCCGTATGCACGCTATCGGTATCGAATGCCTTGACGTCGAAGACCCGGGGCGGGGCGTCCACGTAATAGCCGTGGGTATAATTGGGGTCGGCCAGCCACTTCAGGTAGGGGTGCAGGGCGCGCGGGACGTAGGCCCATATTTCCTCGCCCAGATCGCGCGCGGCCGCATTGGGATCGCTGGCGCTGGCGGTAGTGAAACTATCGCTGGCCGGATTGTAAAAGCCGGCGTTAAAGGCATGCAGCATGCCGTCGTTGGCGCCCACATAGACCACCTGGCGGCGCTGCGCCCAGCGGCGGCGGAAGTTGGTATAGGTGGCGTCGTTGGCCAGCAAGTCGTAGGCCTCCGCCGGCGCCGCCACCGCGACGGGGGAAGAGTGCACGATGTCGCCCAGCATCTGCGTCACGCGGCTGGTATCGGTGGACCTGTACCCCAACTGGCGGGGGCGCTGCCCCGCTACCGCCGGCTCGCCGCGCAAATATGCCACCAGGGCAGCCGCGTTCTGCCGCGCGTCGCGCACCTGCACGCCGCCGCTGTCAATGTACGGACCTACATCCAGGCTGCCTTCGCTGCGGGCGCCCTGGAACGCTACCGCCGTGAAGGGCCTGACCTCGTTGCTGTCCGCGATGTCGTTGGCCGTGGACGGATCCTCGATCCAGGTAAAGATATAGCGCAACGATCCCGCGGTCGTAATATTCGTGTCGTCGTAATCTACGCGGTTGGCCGAGGCCGTAAAATTCGAGGCGGCGACCAGATTCAAATGCTCCCTGGCATTCCACAGCGCGTTAAGCTCCTCCAGGTCCACGACCTCCACGCTGCTGGACTCGAAGGTATTGGGCTGCGAACTGTCGAAGCGGCGCACGCGCGTCTCCCCCTCGGCATCGTCGTAGAACAGCACCACCACCTTGTCGGTCTGGTAGTCGTCCAGCGTGCCGTCCTGGTCGCTGTCCTCGCGAAACAGGCTGTTCACGTCCACGAACAGCGCTTGCAGGGTGCCCAGCCAGCGCACGGGAGGATTGAGGGGCGGGTTCAGACTATCCGAGCGCTCGGGCTCGAACAGGGCCTGGAAGACGGCGCCCAGGCCCTCCCGCTCGTTGGCCACCAGGGCCGCCGCCGTGCCGGAGGCGGTGCGCTGGGTAACCCCCCCCTGCACCAGGGCTTGGCGCAACGTGGCATCTATATTGGTCGGGTTGGTCACCGGGATATAGTTGTCCGGCAGGCCGTCCGCGCCCACATTCCCCAAGGTGTCCACGGTGTCCCATTCCGCGACCAGGTCCGGGCGGTTGTTGTTGTTACTGTCTTTGAAGCCGCCGTACTTGGCCGCGTAGAACAGGGGCGTACGCAAGCGCTGCGCCGTACTGCTACCCACGGCGAAGGTATGGCCTACTGCGGCATCCATCGTCCGGCATCCCCAATCAATGGTGACTCCGACTAGGACTTCACGGCCCCTGAGATCGACGCCCCCCCGGTTGTGACCGCAACTGGGAACGTTGGCGACGGGGTTGTCGTACTCGCTTGGGCCAAATGCAGTCGCACCCGCGGTATGCCCCGAGTAGGCATGGAAGCCGTCCTGAGTCGTGCCCTGGATGGTAAAGCCAAACAAGTGAATCCCCTGCCCGGCGGACTCAGAGAGGATGTCCGTCGTCACCCGGATGGTGTTGGCAGCCGCATCCACCACGTACTCCAGAGAACCCAGGATATCGTGATCGAAGTCGGTGCCCTCAATGCTGTCCTCCCAACCCACCATATAAAGCCCCCGGTACGTGCCGTCCGCCTGCAGTTCGTGATCCACGACAGGGAGGAACTTGACCAGCCTGCCGCCAGTGGGACGGACTGTCATGGTACCGGAGATGCGGATTGCCGGGTCGAAACCGGGATTGTCATCAAGCTGCTGGTTACTGTTCAAGTAAGCGGGCTGCAACAGCACTTGCCGCGTGGCCGACGCAGGGTCCCCTATGGGGATCCGCAGTTCCGGCAGGACGGGACGCAGATCCACGGCAACCGTGTTGACCGTCTGATCGCCCTGCAGATCCGTGCGCAGGTCCGTGATATGGGCGTAATAGGCGGCACCAGCCATCAGGTACGTTCCCCCCAGTGTCGGCGCCGCGGGGCACAGCCCTTCCACATCCGACAGCTGGCTCACAGTCTTCGGCGAGCATGCGTAGTCAATGTCCGCCGACACGCCGTTGGAACCTACGACATACTGTCCCGCAATGTTCTCTTGCGTACCGATATCGTCGGTTGCCCGGACGATCTCGGTCTCGGCAAATGCCAGCGAGTTGCCGTTGCCGCCGTTGTTGAAGGAGCGGCTGGTCGGCAGATCGTCGCCGTCCTGGCTCACCGTCCCCGAGTTAATCAGCAGCACATTCATCGGTCGGCAATCTTCGCTGCCCGGCGGGATTGCCGGCATCAGCGCATCGTTGTTTCCGTAGGTCACCCTGTGGAGTCGCCGGTTCTCCATAAGAGGATTACCGAAAGCGGACCTATCCACAGGAGGGTTAGTGTCGTCCGCATCGAATGCGGACAACGCGGACGCGCCCGCGAGATAGGACGCCGCTTCGTAGAATATTTCGCCCAAGGGGTTCCCCCAGCTTAGGCAATCGTCGTATATGGGATAAAGAAATTGAGAAGGGTTGCTGATAAAGACCGTGGGACAATTATAGTTGCCGAACGACATGCCGCGAGGTATCGGCCGGAAAGAGCTGGCAGAATGCCCTCCCGGCGAATATCCTGCTACCGCTAAATTATCCAGGAACCAGATGATCCGTCCGTCGCCAGGATACGCGTTAAGATCGACATCCCTGATCACGCCGGACGCTTCGATCTCATCGTCGAAGGCCCGCAGCCTCTTGCGCAGAACCCCTCCCGTCTTACTCTTGCTGTAACTGCCGCTAAACAAACCGAACTCCGCCAAGCCCGCTTCCCCGTATTCTTGCAGAATTCCTATGGGCTTGTAGCCGGCGGCCCCCGGATACTGTTTACAATTCTCGTTATTGTCGGCATTGATCAAATTGGCGACGCATACTTGAACCGCTGCCCGATATGTTGCATCTATAGCATCACTCGGAGTATTCAGATTATTTACTCCCAGATAGACTTGCCCGATGCGGGCCGTATCATCGACGCTGTTGGGGTCGCCAGGGGAGCCTTCTTCGGGGTTGCCCAGGTCCCTATAGATACCGGGATAATCGGTGGCAAAATCCGCAAGATCCAAGGAACCTGTATAACACGCTCTGCCAGTGGTGGAGGCCACAAAATCCCAGAAAGGGAAATTGCCGCGGGCGAAAAACACCGCACTCGCGATGCGAATGCCGCTTGCACTATAAGTGTACGCCCACGTAGAGCTTCCACTTAAGATACCGCCACGACCCGCCTGAGAACGGTACACTGATCTACACGAAGTCAAATAATTCACGCCAGTACTGACGGGCGTCACCTCTTCTATCACGGGACCCTGCAATACCCTGGCGAAGCTATGGGAATCCGGAGGAATGCTCGCCCCCTCTAAAATGACCTCGTTGCCCACGCCCAGGCCGGAGGTGATATCCGCTTCGTCCACCAGGCGCCTGCCCCCGTACAACACCTTGCGCAACAGATCCAGCCGGGTCATGGTGGCCCAGTTGAGGTAATTGCCGCTCCAGCGCCCATTCGCCACGCCCGAGCAATCGCGGGTATAGTTGCCCAGCGAGTCCTGCGGGCTAAAGGCCTGCGGGTCGAAAAACCAGTTATTGCTGTCGCTCAGGACGTCCCCGTTGCCGAATCTCAGGTTCGCCGTATTCCGCCGGTACGCGTAGCACTTATCCGGGTCGAAATAGCCGTAGTACTGAACGGCGGGCTTGTAGCCGAGGTCCGACCTGCCGTCTCCGTCCAGATCCTGGAGGCCGTCGTAGGCCGCGTAGAACAGCTGCTCGTCGCGCGACATGGCAATGAGGAAGCGGGGCAGCGTCACCCCGCTGGCGGCGGTGCCCACGAAGGGGGGAAAGGCGGTGTAGTCGGTCAGGGTCGCGCTGGACACCACCGCATGCGCCGGGACGGCCGCGGGCCCCGCGGGACCCATGGTGACGATGGCCGCCGCCAGCGCCAGCAGGCCGCCGCCGGCCGTCGCCCGCCACGGCGCCGGCGCCCGTGCCGCCGCCCGTGTCTGGTCCTGCCTTTGCATCCGTCGCATCCGCATCGCTTGCATCGTCCCGTACCTCTCTGCTGTCTGGCTGCCTCTATCGCTCCGTGTCATGTTCCGTGCCGCCCCGAATCTTAGCGGATCACGTGCCGATACTGCGTCCCGGTGGTGGCGGCGGCATTGTTGGCCCCCATCCCCACGCTGCGCAGGTCGAAAAAGATCAGGCCGCCGCCGGCGGCCGCCCCCTGGCCCAGCCCGGCATAGCCCTCGCCGATGGCGGCGCCGGCGCCGGTGGCGATGCGGGAGTCCACCCGCGTGACGAAGATGTCCGCCCGCAGGTCGCTGGCGCCGACGCTGCCCACGCGGTATTCCAGGTCCACGTTGCCGGCGCTCAGGTCGCCCAGATTGGCCGTGTCGTTAAACAGGACGCTCGAGCTGTTGACCGGCACCAGCCCGGGAGGCATGGTGAAACTGGTCCAGTTCCGGTAGTGCGTGTGCTGGTCCAGCGCGGTGTTGGCCAGTTGGCGGCTGCCTTCCGAGACCTCGAAGGCGTAATTGCGGTCCACGGTGTTCTTGACGATCTTGAGGTCCAGGGTGGCGCCGCGCATCGCGATCACCGCCACCAGGGTCAGCACCAGCAGCAGGATCAGGGAGACGGCCAGCACGATGCCGCCCTGGCGGCGCGGCCCGCCGCCGCCCCCGGCGTTGCGCATCCGCCCCGCCGCGGCGGCTGTCGCGGCGCCCGGCCCTGATCCTGCTGCTGGTGCTGACCCTGGTGGCGGTGATCGC
>JAPPQA010000140.1 GCA_028817255.1 Gammaproteobacteria bacterium
CCCTCGCTCGAATGCGAAAGATACCACGATTCCGCCGCGCCCGGCCTCGCCGCACTGGCATCGAGGCCGGGGCTTGTCCAATCCTCCATTCCCAATCCTCAAGTCCTGTGTTCACGGAATATTTCTTTAAAAGCGGAGGGCGGCGTCCAGCAAGAACTCGTTGTCGGCGGCGGCGCCGCTCCGGTGCCGCAACCCCGCATCCAACGCAAAGCGCTCTGCCTCGAAGCGCAGCCCGCCGCCGTAGCGTTGCGCCCCCGGCGCCACGCCGCTGGTTCCGTACAGCGTCAACAGTCCCGGCATCCCCCGCGCCAAGCGCACATCGCCGATGCCATACGACAACTCGCCGCGCAGTCCCAGGCCGCTATAGCCGGCCTTGCCCGGAACCGGGGCGCGAGTCCCGCCGAAGGCGCCCCCGTCCAGCGGCGCGCAAGACGGGTCGCCCGACAGACCCGGGCCGTCCAGACCCAGCCCCCGCTCCAGACCCAGACTGGGCCGCAATGCTAATTGCAAACCCCGGCGGTCGCCTCCCAGGTCGTAGCGCAACGCGCCTATGCCCGTATATTCCCAGTAATCGCGGTCGTCCTTGCTGGCCAGCCGCGCCTGAAACTCCAGTTCCGTCTCCAGGCCCAGCCGCGGCCAGCGCAAGCGAAAGCCCGTCCCGAACTCTCCCGTCGCCGCGTCGCGCGCGCCATCGCCGAAGTCGTAAGACGCCCCCGCGCGCAGGTAGGGACGCAAGCTCCCGCCGCCTTTGAAGCCGAATGCCTGGCCCAGCTCCACCGCGCCTCGCAACTGCTGCGCCTCCGTCTCCGTCTTGGCGTAGGCGATGCCATCGTCGAAGCGCCCGCCGTCCGCCTCGCCGTGCAACGCCGCTCCCGACAGACGCAGCAGCATGTCCAGGCCGTCTGTCACGGGCAGCCGCCAGCTCAGCCCTGCCGCGCCCAGCAGCAAATCCGTGTCGCTGGTCGCCTTGTACACGCCGCCATCCCGCCGTTCTGCAATCTCCAGTTCGCCCTGGCCGTAGCCCGCCAGCAGCCACATGCTCAGCCGCCCCGACGGCTGCCAGGCCGCATACGGATACACCGCTACCATATCGCCCTCGAAGTCGCTGCGCTTCACCTCCGCGCCCGCCTCGCGCAACTCCAAATCGCTTGCCGTGTAGCCTACCGCCACCCCCAGCAAATATTCGTCGTAGCGCCGGTCCAGACCCAGATAAAAGCTGTAGCTGTCGCCCTCGTAATCGTAGCGGTTGCCACCCTCCTCCGGTTCGCCCTCCAACGAGCTGTAGTTGCCGCGGCCCCACAGGGACAGCGTGTTGCCGCCGCCCCGATCGCTGGTGGCAGAGAAACCGGAACCGCCCAACAGCTGCAACAGTGCGCGGCTCTCCGTGGCCGGCGAGATGGAGTCCAGCCCTTCCAGTTGCGCCGCCGTCAACTCCGCCAGCGCGTCCAGATCCAGCAACATGACAGTGGCGCCGGAATCGCCCGTCGCCGTCTCGCCCTGCCCTGCGGAGAGCGTATTGTCCCGCACCGGATCGAAGCGGTGCGCGATCACCGGCGCCAACTGCGCCGCCAGCGCCTGGTTCAGCGCCGCTGTCGCCTGCTTTATGCGCTCCGCACGCGCGGCAGGGTTGGCGGCGGCAAGCGGGCGCGAGATGTCGTCGTCGGTGATGGTGTAAGTGCGCGCGGCAGAATCTACGGAGCCCGTCACGCCGCTGCCAGTGTGACCAGTGAGGGTGACGACGAGGGTTTCGGCGGGAGATTCGAAGGCGGCGTCGTCCGTAATCGTGATGGGAATGGTTCCCGAGGCGGCAGTGTGGGCGACGACGATAGTGCCGGCAGCAGTGGCGGTATCGAAGGTGACGGCGCTGCCGCTGGCATCTACCGCGTAGTCGGCGGCCGCGGCGGTACCGGCAATGGAAAAGGCGACGGTAGAAGCGGCGGTGCGCGCCTCGCCTACAAACTCCACCGGCACATTGATGGTACTGCCTTCGGCGGCAGCGGCGTCGGTGCCGCCGAGAAAGGCCCGGCTGCCGTCGTTAGCGCGGATGGTGATGGTGAGCGAGTCGCCGGGGATAACAGTATCGGCGGTGGTGGAAGTCGGGTCCGCCATCGGAACGGGTATGACGATGGTTTCGTCAGGTTCGGCGATGGTGTCGTTAACAACGATCCAATTGGCTATTCCTGAGAGATTGCCCGGTAAAAGGACAGCCAGGATAGGTCCGGTAGAACCGGCCTGACGCCGGAAGTCCGCATCCAGAGTAGCGGTTCCGCCCAAGTCGGAGTCCGATTCCCGGTTGAGCCTCAAGTTTCCAGAGGTCAATCCGCTGACGGTAACTCTGACACTGACCGTGTCGCCCTCGTTTACCTGCACGCCGGGCGTTGCGGGGTCGCGGTCAGGGGTGGCGGAAAGGGTAAGGGTGCGGGAGGTTTGCGCTTCAGCCGACGGTGTGGCGAGCAGGAAAGAGAGGGCGACGAGAACAGCTGCGAAAGCCGCTAACTTGTGCGTAAAATTGTGCATGCGGAGAGGGGAGTCCGGCACTGGGACCCGATGCCCCACAGCGCTCGAAACGCACGAAAATACCGACTTCGTATCGCCGTTTCCCGCGCTTGACATAATCCCCTCCTCCCGTCTGGCGGCCTACCGCTAAGGATTTCAGTCTATAACCCGCACAGAGGGATAGTCAAACCGACGGGTTGCCGGGCCCGGCCCCCGCGCCTCTTTCCTCGCCGCCACCGGGAGGCAAAAAGCCGCCAAGGTGCGCGGCGGGCTTTTCTGCTACGCTTGAGGCGCCAATGGCCTTATACCGCATATGCGAACGGGGGGGCGGCGCCCGTGCCTGAGAAAGCCGAGGGCGAACGGTCCGCCGCCGAGGCGCCCGCGGCGAGGGAGGAAACGGAGACCGAGCTGCAGAGACTGCGCGCGCCGGTGATGCGGGAAATGCGCGGCGTGGATGCGGTCGTTCGGCGCGCATTGCGTTCCGAGGTCGAATTGATACGGCGCCTGGCCCGCTACATCCTGGCCGGCGGCGGCAAGCGCCTGCGGCCGCTGTCGCTGTTGCTGGCGACGCGGCTGTTCGGTTACCGGGGCGAAAAACACCTCACGCTGGCCGCCATCCTGGAGTTCATCCACACGGCCACCCTGCTGCACGACGATGTGGTGGACGCCTCCCTGCTGCGCCGCGGCCGGGTCACCGCCAACCGGCGGTGGGGCAATCAGGCCTGCGTACTGGTAGGGGACTTCCTCTACTCGCGCGCCTTCCAGATGATGGTGGAAGTGGGTTCCATCCGCATCATGGAGGTGCTGGCCGACACGACCAACGCTATCGCCGAAGGCGAAGTGCGGCAGTTGGCGGCCCGCGGCGACCCGGAACTGGACGAGCGGACGTATTTGCAGGTGGTGCGCGCCAAGACCGCCAAACTGTTCGAGGCGGCGGGGAAGCTGGGCGCCATTCTCTGCGACCGTCCGGCCAGGGAAGAACAGGCATTGGCGGGTTACGGCATGCACCTGGGCACTGCCTACCAACTGGTGGACGACGCCTTGGATTACAACGCCTCTGCCGCCGAGATGGGCAAAAATCCAGGGGACGATCTGGCCGAGGGCAAGGTTACGTTGCCGCTCCTGTACGCCTTGCGGCACGGCGACGCCCGGCAACGAGAGTTGATCCGCGCCGTCGTCCGCGGCGATGACCGGGAGCGGGTCGCAGAGGCCGTGACGGCAGTTGCCTCCGGCGGGGGCATTGCCTACACTGTGTCGCGCGCCGAATCGGAGGCGGCAAAAGCGGAATCCCTGTTGCAGGAATTGCCGCGGTCGCCCTACCGCGAGGCCCTGTGCGCCCTGACCCGCTTCGTTGTCAAGCGGCGGGCTTGAGGCCGCGCAGCAACGATCGCAGACGACGCGGGGTGTAGCTCAGCCTGGCAGAGCACTGCCTTCGGGAGGCAGGAGTCGCTGGTTCGAATCCAGTCACCCCGACCAACAATCCCCGCTCGGCGCCCACTCGCTCATCCCCCAGCGGACCGCTACGGATGCCGGCGGCAACGGCAGGCGCTAACCGTTACGCAATCGAAGGGAAGAAAAGCGACTCGCTCTTATCTGCCATTCCTGCGAAACAG
>JAPPQA010000141.1 GCA_028817255.1 Gammaproteobacteria bacterium
GCAGGCGGGAATTCAGCGGAAGGATAGCGCGGGACGCGCACATTCGCGCGATTGGCGGGGAGGGGGCGGCGGCGCGTTTCGTCGCGTCGCGGCCGCGCTTTCGCGGCTTCACGCTTGATTCAGGAGCGCGAGAAAGTCCTCGCCGTATCGTTCCAATTTGCGCTCGCCTATGCCGCTGATCTGCGCCATTTCCGCCAGCGTCTGCGGCTTGGTTTGCGCCATTTCGATCAGCGTCGTGTCATGGAAAATGATATAGGAAGGTATTCCTTGCCGCTGCGCCAATTCGGTACGCAGCCGGCGCAGGGCCTCGAATAATTCCCGCTCTTGCGCGGACTGCGCCGTAACGCCGGCGGCGGGGCGCCGGCTGCGGCGCGATCCTGCCGCCGCGCGCGGCGCCGGCCGGCGAAATTCGAAGCCGCGTTCGCCGCGCAGCACGGCCCGGCTCGCTGCCGTCAGCTTGAGCGAGCCGTGTTCGTCTTCCACCGTCGCCAGGCCGGCCGCGATCGCCTGCCGGAACAGTCCGCGCCACTCGATGGCGCTCAGTTCCCCGCCAATGCCGTAAGTCTTGATGCGGTCGTGTCCGAAGCGGCGGATGCGCGGGTCGTCTTTGCCCAGCAGCACGTCTATGAGGTAGTTGACGCCGAACCGCTGCCCGGTGCGGTAGATGCAGGAGAGCGCCTTTTGCGCCGCCACCGTGCCGTCCTCGGTGCGCGGCGGCTGCAGGCAGTTGTCGCAGTTGCCGCAGGGCGCCGGCAGCGTCTCGCCGAAGTGTCCGAGCAGCACCTGGCGGCGGCAGCCGGAGGTCTCGCACATCCCCAGCAGGGCCTCGATCTTGCGGTGCTCGATACGCATCCGTTCGTCTTTCAGTTCCGAGTTCGCCAGCAGCTGCCGCAGCAGGATCGCGTCCTGCAGGCTGTAGGACATCCAGGCGTTCGCCGGCAGCCCGTCGCGCCCGGCGCGCCCCGTCTCCTGATAGTAGGACTCGATGCTCTTGGGCAGGTTCAGGTGCGCCACGAAGCGCGCATTCGGTTTGTCAATTCCCATGCCGAAGGCGATCGTGGCAACGATGATGACATCGTCCCCTTGCAGAAAGCGTTCCTGGTTCCGCCGCCGTTCGGGCGCCGGCAGTCCGGCGTGGTAGGGCAGCGCTTGCCGCCCCCGCCGGGTTAGCCAGGCGGCGGCCTGCTCGGTGCGCTTGCGCGTCATGCAATAGACGATGCCGGAGTCGCGCGCGTGTTCGTTGGCCAGGAAGCGCCACAGCGCCTCCTGGGCCTGCGCGCCCGCGTAGATCGTGTAGCGGATGTTCGGCCGGTCGAAGCCGGTGATGAAGCGCTGCGCGCCGTCCAGCCCCAGCACGGCGGCGATCTCTTCGCGCGTGCGCCGGCTCGCCGTGGCGGTCAGCGCGATGCGCGGCACCTCCGGGAAACGCTCGCACAACAACGACAGCTGCCGGTACTCGGGGCGGAAGTCGTGCCCCCAGTGCGACACGCAATGCGCCTCGTCAATCGCGAACAAGGCGATGCGCGCCGCGGTCAGCAACTCCAGCGTCCGTTCGGTCAGCAGCCGCTCCGGGGCGATATAGAGCAGATCCAGCGCGCCGCGCCGAAATTCCCGCTCGACCTCGAGCGCCTCTCCGTAATTCAGACTGGAGTTGAGAAAAGCCGCGCGCACGCCGTATTGCCGCAGCGCATCCACCTGGTTTTTCATCAGCGCGATCAGCGGCGAAACCACGACGCCGCAACCTTCGCGCACCAGGGCCGGGAGTTGGTAGCACAGCGATTTGCCGCCGCCGGTCGGCATCAGCACCAGGGCGTTTTGTCCCCCAAGCAGCGTGGTTACGATCTCCTCCTGCATAGGGCGGAAATCGCGGAAGCCGAAGACCTTGCGCAGGGTCCGCAACGGCGTGCCGGGCGCCGCCGCGCTCATGTCGGCGCTCGGCCGCGGGGCGCAAATCGTCGCAACGTAGAGGCGGTCATTTCCGACTCTGCCGGCGGGGAGCGCGCCCCTATTGCTGTCGCCCGCCGGCGGCCGGCGCCTGCCGCGCCGCCGCGCCCAGGGGGAGGGGGGCGTAGCAGTCTTCCGGCAGCCGCTCTCCCGTTTCCGGGTGCCGCAGCGTGCGCTTGAGCACGAAGTCGAAGAGCAGGGGGTTGTAGCCGTAGATCTCGTTCAGCGCCTCCCGTTCTTCGGCGGAGATCATCCCGCGTCCGACCAGTCCCCGGGTCGGGTTCAAGTAGGCGACGGCAGGGATCGGGTAATCGCTCCCGTTCACCATTCGCCGGTGCAGCGGCCCGCCCGGCCGCGCCTCCTCCATGACCCGGAGCAGCAGCTCCTGCGAACCCCGCAGGGCGATATTCGCGTCCAGCGTCATTGCGGAGATCTCGCCGAACAGGCGGCCCCGGTAGCGCGGCATTTTCATCAAGGCGAGAAAGCGCTCGAAGTAAGACTGCCCCGTGTCCGGGTCGCGCCCCTCCCTGCCGCTGTGCAGGGCGACGACGGTTACCCCGCGGTCCAGGGCCTTGCGCAGCCGGTACGGGTCGTCGAAGCGCCGCCGCTGCGCGCCGCTCACTCGCAGGGTGTGCTCGGCGCCGGTGTGCACCAGCAGCGTTATCTCCCGCCGCGCCAGTGCGCCGTAGGTTTCCCCGGACACTTTTTCCAGGTCTATGTTCATGGCCGACGGCAGCCACTTGAGGTGCCGCACGCCCCGCCGCGCCAGCCGCTCTACTTCGCGCTCGAAATCCGCCCGGTAGGGATGTACGGAGGCGACCGGCACTACGCGCGTCCGGTTGCGGAGATTCCGCTCCGGGCCGGCCCCCTCCAGTTCGCGATTCAGGCGCCCGCTCAGCGCCAATACGTAATCGTTGGGCACGTACAGGTCCGTGCGCTTGCTGTCGGCTTGCCCCCGTTCGTCGTGAAAGGCGTCCATGGCGTACAGATAGAAATGGCTTTCCACCCGCCGCCCGGCCGGCGAGTGCCGGCGCTGCACGTCCTGGAAGTGATGCAGCAGCAGTGCCAGCCGGCGTTCGTACTGCGTGTCCAGCTGTTCGTAGTCCGCCACGCCGCTGGCGCTCATCAGGACGGCGGTCTTGAGCCGCGACAGCGGCCGCCAGGGCGAGCGCAGGTCGGGGTGGATGTAGGCGCGGCGACTGCGCGCATGCGTACCGCGCGCCACGGCGTGTACGTGGTGGTCGGCGAGCGTCAACTCGTTGCCGCCGGTGCGGAAATCGAATGCCTCCGCCACCAGCGCCTTGGCGCGGGCGCCGATATGCGCGTCCATTTCCGACGGCGCCCCCCGGAATGCGCCGCCGAACGAACCGACCCACTCCGAGCAACCCGTCAGCAGTGGCGCCAGCAACAGGCATCCCAGGCATTGCCTTGCGGCTGCGTTCAAGTGGCTGCGTTCGCTATGTTGGGCGGCTCAGTTTCTGAGCAGGATGCCGATACCGCCCTGGAAATCGCTGTCGTAGGTCGCCGCCAGCAGGAATTTTTTGTTTAACTCGTGCGCCAGCAGCAGCCGGTATTCGCCGTCGGTGCGGTATTTCCATTCCAGGCTGAGGCGGTTCGAGAGTTGCAGTTCCGAGGACAGGCCGATCTCCGTTTCGCCGCCGGAGTAGAGCCGCAGGTCGGACTCGATCAGCAGCGGCAGGGTGTAGTGGATGCCGGCGATCGCGCGGGTCTCGCGTTCGTCGTCGTGCTCTTCCTCCAGATTGACGCCGGCGTAGCCGCCGAGGAAGCGGCTGAATCTGCGCTCGTAGATCAGATGCGCTTCGTAGTCGTCGCGGTAGTCGTAGTGGAACTCGGACTCTACGCTGTTGGCCGCGGTTGCCGCCTTCGCTTCGCCCAGCAGCATGTTCGACAGCAACCCCGCCGTGCCCGCCAGATACCATTGGTCGCGGATCAGCGGCGGCTGCCTCCGCGGGGGCGTTTGCGGATCTGCGTAGGCGTCGTAGGCGTCGCCGGTCGCGGCCAGCGCCAGGCCGCGCGGCGGCAACGCCGGCATCCCGGCGCCGCCCGCGGCGGCCGGGGAATCCCCGCCGGGCGCGGCGGCCCTCGGTTCCGGCGCCGTTTCCCCGGGTTCGGTCTCCCCGGGTTCGGCCTCCGCGGGGGCGGTCTGTTCGGGGCCGGTGTCGCCGTAGGAGATCACGCGCGCCATGCCCGCCTTCATGTGGTAGAGGATGTGGCAATGGAACAACCAGTCCCGGTCCTCGGTGGCGGCGAACTCAATGGCGACGGTTTGCAGCGGCGGCACGTTGACCGTGTGCTTCAGCGGGCTGTAGTCTCCCTGGCCGTTGACAACCCGGAAGAAATGCCCGTGCAGGTGGATCGGGTGGTTCATCATAGTCTCGTTGACCATCGTGAAACGCACGTTCTCGCCGTGCCGGATCTGCACCTTGTCCGCGTGCGCCAGGATCGCGTCGTCGAAGGACCATGTGTAGCGCTCCATGCTGCCGGTCAGGCGGAACGTGAACTTGCGCCACGGCGCGTCGGCGGGCAGGGCGGTGGACGCCGTCGCCTTCAGCGCGCCGTAATCCTGCAGGTATTCGATTGCCTCCCCGGCGCCGCTCCCCGCGCCCGCGTGTTGCCCCGCTTGCCCGTGCCCGTCTTCCCGCGCGCCGTGCCCCGCTCCATGCATCTCATGCATCCCATGCATTGCGTGTCCCTCGTGACCGTCGCCGTGGCCGCCGTGGCCGCCGTGGTCGTGCCTGGCAAACAGATCGGGAGGCGGCATGTCCGGCGCGGCCACTTCCGGCCCCGTGCCGAGCAGCGCGGAACTGTAACCCGTGCCGTCTATCGAGGTGGCCCGCAGCTCGTATGCGCGCCCGTCCGGCGGGACCTCGACCACGATGTCGTAGGTCTCGGCGATGGCCATGCGCAGCTTGCGGGCCTGCACGGGTTCCACGGCGACGCCGTCGGCGGCGACGATGGTCATCGGGCCGCCGGCGTACTCGATGTGGAAGTAGCTGGCGGCCGCGCCGTTAATCATGCGCAGCAAGACCTTTTCTCCCGGCTCCGCCGGCAACCGTAGCCGGCGCTTGCCGTTGGCGAGGAAGGCATCGTAGCCGACATCGGAGAGATCCATCGGTCCCATGCGCTCCCAGGACTGCCGGTACTTGTTTTTCAGCGCCTGCGCCCCCTGCCGCAACGCCGCCGCCCACGACTGTACGCTGCCTTTCTTGAAGGCATAGTAATCGTCGTCCTTTTTCAGGTTGGCGAACACCTGTTCCGGCAGTTCGTCGGTCCAGTCGGAAAAGAGCACCGCGTACTCCCGGTCGCTGGCTGCCGCCTGGCGCATGCGTTCCCCCCGGGGCGGGCGGAAAATGAGCGCGCCGTACAGGCCGCGCTGCTCCTGCAGGCCGCTGTGGGAGTGGTACCAGTAGGTGCCCGTGTGCGTTACCGGGAACTGGTAGGCGAAGGAGGCCCCCGCCGCGATCGGCGGCGTGGTCAGGTAGGGGACGCCGTCCTGGTCGTTGGGCAGCAGGACGCCGTGCCAGTGTACGGAAGTCTCCGTGTCCATCTTGTTGACGAAGACGACGCGCAAGGTATCGCCCACATGCGCCTCGATCGTGGGTGCGGGGATCTGCCCCTCTATGGTCATGGCCTGGGCCGGGCGGCCACTGTAATTGACCTCCGCGTAGCGGACCTCGAACCGGTACTCGACCAGTTCGGCGCGGGCCGTGCCGGCCGCGGCGCCGGCCAGCGCCAGCGCCGCGAGTGCGCCGGCGCCGGGTGCGATCATTCGTTTCATCTTCGCCTCCGACATTCGCGTCTGGCACGCAGTATATACCGGCGGCGCCGCCAAGTCCGGTTCCCGCTGTCCCGTTTCCATGGCAAGGCAAGTCAGGTGACTTTCCCCGCCGCCGGGTCCGCCCCGGCGGTCCCGTCGTGCGCGAACACCACCCGGGCGTAGAAATAACTGAGCCCGAGCAGGCTCAGGCCCAGCCCCAGGAAGGAGAATACGCGGTACAGCCCCTCCAGCTCGGAGGCGTCGTAGAGGAATACCTTGCCGACGGTAAAGAGCAGCACGGCCAGCGAGGCATAGCGCATCGTTCGTTCCCGCCGCAGGAAGCCGGCGCCCAGCAGCCCCAGGCCCAGCAGCAGCCACGCCGCCGAATAGGCGTAGATCTCCGCGTTGCTTGCCGTCCCCGCGTCCAGATATTCGCCCTGGAAGAAGTGGCGCACGTTGCAGCTCGCCAGTGCGAATAGCAGCACCAGCGCAAAGCCCTGAGCGCCCCGGGCCCCCCGCTGCCAGCCGGCGCGCGCCAGTTCCCCGCCCGCCAGCCAGAGCCATGCCAGCGGCAGTCCGTAGGGCAGCAGCAGGGCGTTCAGCAGCGGCCAGCCGCCCACTCCCTGGTGCGTCCAGAACGGGTTGTACAGCAGCAAGTCGAAGTAGGCGATGCGGAAGGCGGCGAGGCCGCAAAGGACTATCCCGCTCCATGAGAGCGCCGCCCGCTGCAGGCGGCGCCCGGCGTACAGGCAGGCGACCCCGAGCGCGAACAGCGCGTTCGTGGCCGTGCCGCGCTCGGGGAAACTGGCCAGCGCGAAGGCGGCCGCGGAGTCGAAGGGGCCGGCATGGAAACCGTGCCGCACCAGGTAATATCCCATAACGGCGGTCAATCCTGCCGCCGCCGCTTCCAGCGCCCATATGCCTGGGCTGTCTCCCCGCCGGCGCAACAGGATGGCGGCGCCCATCAGCAGGAGCGCCGGGACTCCAAGTTGCAGCACGGGCCAGCGGGCGATGGGCATGAATTCTTGAAGAAACGAGGGAAATCCGACAGCGAAGAGACTGCGGAAGGCGAACCAGGACAGCAGTCCCAGCTGCGGCAACAGCAGCACGCCGAAAATCAGCGCCAGGGTCAGGGCGAGAGGGCGCAACGCCCGTACCGATACCCGGCCGCCCAGCCACGCCACCGCCAGCGCCTCTGCGGCCAGCGCTACCGGCAGGGCCTCGCGCTGCAACTCGACGGCCGCCGCGAGCGCCGCCAGGGCCGTGGCGGCCACCGAGCATACGGCCAGCATCTCTTCCCGGCGCGGATGGCCCCGGTATTGTTGCAGGACCCGGTACGCGGCGCGTACCGCCAGCGCCGCCAGCGCCAGTGCCGCGGCCCCCCAGAGCAGCGGCACGGAGGCGAAGCCCCCGCGGTCGTGGAGCGCGTGATAGGCCAGCAGGTAGTAGCCCAAGCCGGTGGCGCCGGCCAGTCCCGCCCACAACAGGGGCCGTTGCGCGCGCCAAGTCAGGAAGTAGCCGCTGCCTGCGTAGATGGCGGCGAAGGCGCCCAGGGTCAGCGCGAAGGCGCCCGGGTCGTCCGTCTCCCAGGCGAACAGCATGACGGCGTTGACGGCCATGGACACCCAGGGCGCGAAGCCGTACCGCCGGTCGTCGAAATAGGCGAGACAGACGGCGCCCGCCGCGAACAGCCCGAACAATGCCCATTCCATCGGCCCAAACCCGGCCTGGCCGGCGACGATTCCCATCAGCAGCATGGCCCCGCCCAGCCCCGCGTAGTTCAGCGCGGCAGCCAGCCGCGGCATCCTCCCGGCGTCTGCCTCGCGCCGGGGGGTGCCGGCGACGATGGTGGCGCTCACTGCCAGCAGGAACAGCCCCAGCCACACTGCGTCCCCTGGCGCCCGGCCGGCGGCGATCCAGCCGATCACCCACAGGAAGATGCCGAGCAGCGCGGGGATCGAGAGCAGCCACCAGCCCCGCTGCCCGATCACCGCCATCAGCCCGGCGAATACGGCGTACAGATAAAGGAACAGTCCGGCTGCCGAGGGGTCGCGGGCGCCTGCCAGGGCCGGCGCCAGGAAGCCGCCCACCAGCCCCAACAGGGCGATGGGCGGGCCGTGGCGCAGCGAGAGCAGGACGGCCGCTCCCGTGGTCGCGGCCATGCCGAGGAAGCCGGCCCATCCCGGTATCAGCCGGTACAGGCTGGCGGCGGCGAACAGGGATGCGTAGAGCACGGCGATCCCGGCGCCGGAGAGGGCCTGCGCGATGCGCATGCCGTTGGCGAAGGCGGGGCGGCCGCGCACCCAGTGGCCGGCATACAGCATGCCGGCGCCCAGGGCGCCGCCCAGCAGCACCCGCACCGCCGGGCTGAGCAAACCTTGCTCGAGCGAGTACTTCACCAGGAAGAAGCCGGCCAGCGCCAATGCGATCCCGCCCACCCACACCGGCAGGCGCTCTCCGAATTGCCGTTCGAGGCCCATGGCCGCCGCGCCCGCGGGCGCCGGGCGCGCCGCTTCCCGTTCCTGGGCTGCGCCCGATTCCCGCCCGCGCTCCGGTTCCGGGGCTTCGGTTGCCGGCCGTTCCCCCCTGGGTTCCGGTATCGGGGGCGCCGGCGCCCCCGATTGCGCCTGCCAGGCGGCGTCGGGCACGGGCGGCCGTTCGGCTTTCCACTCGTCGGGGACCGCTATCCCCTTGTTTTCGAGCAGGCTCAGCAGGGCCCCGATCCGGTCCTGCAGAAAGCGGGTCTCTGCCCGCAAGTCCCGGACGGCTCTAAAGTTGATCCAGGGCAGGACAAGACCGGAGACGGCGCCGAAGCCGAGCAACGCGATGATCCAGATCGTTCCCATTGTTCTCGATGACCCAGATGATTCCGGTTGTTTCTCTACCGCACGGGCGGGGCCGTCCCGAAGCCAGGGCGGTTGGCCCCTGCGCGGGTGTCATTATGTCATCCCGCGCAAGGCGCAGACAATGAATGACGCGGTGACCTCCCTGCAGCGCCCCGCGGCGCCGATAGCGCGGGAAGGAGGGGGGGAGAGAGTCGCAACCGGGCTTGCGACGGAGGGCGCCGCGCCGCAAGAGCGGCCCCGGTCGGTTCTCCGGAATGGGGGGCTTATGGTGGAGGCGGCGGGAATCGAACCCGCGTCCGCGAGACCTCCATCCTCGAATCTACATGCTTAGCCGGCTCTATATTTTAACCGTCCGCCACCGAGTGGCAGGTGGCCTGACGGCGATTCCCCAAAGTTTTTAACGGGTTGGCCGGGGACGGGCCGCGCCGCGAGCTTGCGAAAGATGCCCCCCGATTCGGACGCGCAAGCACGCCTCGTACCGGGAGCTGGCCTTGATTTACGCAGCCAGTGCGTAGTTGTCGTTGTCGGCAACTATCTTGCTTGCAGCTGGATTTACGAGGTGCGCTGCGCCTCGGCATGCCTCTTGGACTTCGTGACCCACGTCGATGCCAGTACGCCCCCGGCATGACGGATCGCGCATCCGCAGCGTTTCCGACTCCTGAGCATATCGCCGCATCTCCGCCGGCGCAACCCGGAGCATATGGATTCGCCGCTTTACATCCCAGGGGGGAGTGATGGGAAAAATGAGGGGAAAACGGGAATAGCGGAATAAGGAAGCCGCTTTGCTTCCCTTCGATTGCGGAACGGCTTGCAGGGCGCGCAGGCGGCGGGCGATTGCGTCCAGGCAGGGCAGGTGCGGAGGCCGCCGAGCAGGCCAGGGGGCCAGGCTACTCGGTTGCCGTTTCGCCCGCCCCGACCTGCAAGCCGCCGCGCTTCGCCCCCGATGGCCCGGCGCCGGCATTGTCCTTCGGGGCAACCGAAATGTTCAGCCCGCGTATCAGCAAATCGAG